>JAYUEB010000656.1:0-3293 GCA_043739525.1 Bdellovibrionales bacterium | reverse complement strand
ATTCCGAACACAGAAGTTAAGTCCACTTGCGGCGATGGTATTGCAGGGTCAACCCTGTGGGAGAGTAGCACGATGCCAGCTTTTTTTTCTTAACCCAGGTTTCATGTATTAAACATACAGGAAACTTGGGTTTTTTTTTGCCCTAAATTATTTGCAGCTTTGAGATGCGAGTGTCAGCGAATAAAGAATTTGTTTATCCCTAATATTCTTTGCGCCTGGTAAATCCGATACTGCACGATCGTAGACTTGTCTCCAGGTATCTTCACCATATAGGCGTATTAAGTCGCTCTTCAATAAACAATATAAATAAGTTTCGGATTGATCAAGCCAACCTTGTTTGAGGTTTGCAGATAAGGGCGCTTGGTAGCCCCATGCGAGTTGAATTAAGACAATGAGAGATTTGTTGAAAATCTTGCCGACTTCGCTGATTGAAGCGACGGATGCCTGGCATTGGTCAGGGACAGCATTCAGATCATGATTGAATTGTTTGAGGTTCTGAAAAAGTTCATAACAGCCGCCGGGTCCGTTCGCTTCTTGGCAGCGAGAGAGAAATTTATCAAAGTCGGCTTTTCGTGATCCAGTTTTTGTATCTTGGGCAAATACGAAATCGCCTTGAGATTTTTTAAATAATTCGATTTGAACATCGCACTGAGTCTTGGGGGGATCTAAGATCATAAATAAAATGAGGCCGCCGACAAGAATCGCTATCGCGAGAATTTCTTTTGGAATTTGGTTGAGATTCATAGAAGTTAGTTCTGGCGATTGACCTTAAGACCGCAGTCTTTAGGTACGGTTGAGCTACGAAATGGATTTTCTGGTTTGTTTGAAGCTTGAATCCAAGTTGAGCGATCTTTTGGACAATAGAAAATCGAAAATCTTTGGTCCACTTGATAAATGCGAACAATATTTGCGAACTGATTGAAGACTTTTAGGAAGAAGTCTTTTCTGAACTCTCCATATGAGGAGAAACTCATTTCTAAGTTTCCCTTAATGTTGTCGAGAATTTTGAGAAGATGTCTTCTGTCGAAGTCGCGCACATGGAGGGACGTGAGTCTGGCTTGGTCGACTTCCCACATGAGTTCTCTCAGGCAAATCTCAATTTGATCTTCATCTTGACCGAGAATGGCCAGTCTCAAATTGTCGCTAGCAAAAAGAAGTTTGTTAATTTCAAGAGTAACAGTTGATTTGAGCGCGATGGCTGGGCCAATTCGTCCAGCTTGTACATGCTGCGAAAAAGCAACAATGACTGGAATAAATAGAAGTAGTGCCAATTTCTTAAAATGGGCTATGCTTCTTTGCGTATTAAAGTGAGAGTTTACGTGCATGGAATCTTATCGGTTGTTTGCACGATGACATTAGCCGTTGGTCAAGTTTTCGTATGCTTTTTAGTGTGCCAATCTCCTCGACCTTTTAGACCGTGGAGAGCGTTTCATTTTGAGATTTTGAATTAATTAAAAAATTAGAACTCGATACTTGCTTGAGCAAAGTATTCAAAAATGATGCGATCTTGTTTTGGATCTGTTGCACTTTTAAGTGCTCCACCCGGAGCAAAAGCGGCTGCAACTCCTTCGAATTTAAGTCCACTATCGAAGGACTTTTTAATGTCGAGATCGACTTCTTGGCCAAGTTCGGTAACCGAAGGCGAAGCAACGAGAGTTTTGTATTCCGGACCAAATTGAGTCGGAGATGCGGTTGCTCCCGAAGCTGCGCTTGTGTCGCTTTTTACCGTGTGGGCATAGTAGAAATAATGTAATCCAAGTTCGATATCATCTGTCGGATTGTAGACGAGAGCGCCACTCGCGTAAGTGAGATTTCCCCAGCGAATGACGTCCATAAATCCGCCGTAAAGATGCGTGTCGTAGTAAAAGCTTTCGTAGCCGTGTGCCTCTGTTGTGCTGAGATCTTTGCTACCTGAATCCATGTGGAAGCCGACAAGAGTTTTGAAGCTCTGTGAGGAATTCCAATTGTAGCCAATTGTTGAGTCCATCATGTATTCTGAAATGTTGAGAGTGACTTGAGCGGGATTCTGAGTGACGGCTTGGCCAAAAACGTAAGCACCTGAGAGGCGATAAAGAAATCGGCCTTTGTCGCCCGAAAGAGTCGCGCCGACACGTTGTTCGTTCACTTTTGCTCCTGCGAGATAAGCAGGTGAGGAGGTGGCTCCGGTTCCGGTTTCGTCTTTTACGATTTGAATGAAATGCGCATTGAGAACTTTGATCCACTCAGGAAGAGTTTTGATATCGAGGCTAATTCCGTAAAGGTTTCTTTCGGCATCGTGAGAAATATAGCCGGGACCATATTCATTTGTTTTAATGGTAAAAAATTGAAATCTACCGAAGTTGACTTCCCAATTGGCTACAAATCCATCTTGCGAAATTGGAATTTGCTCCCACTCATTTCCGCTCATGACCGTTCCATCAGCTATCGGGAATCCAATGCGGCCAAATTGAAAATTTACGACATTGCTATATTTCCAAGCGCCCCATGCACGATTGACGAGAATCATATTTTGGGAGTCGTTTACTCCGTCTTTTGTTCCATCGCTGCTATTGCCGGATCCGTTGCTATTTAAGCTGGAGTCGGCAACTCCCGTATGGCTTCCCCATTCGGCTGAATGAATGAGGCTGAGGCCCGCCGTGAGATTTTCGCCTTTTCGTAAGGCCGTGTTGAGTCTGAGGCGGTCGGTGACATGTGCTTCGCTATCGCTCGCATTATATACGGCAGAGGGATTTTGGTAGTTTTCGTAACGGGCCCTGAAGTCTCCGCTAAACTTAATTTCGGTGTCTTCAGCGGCGGCGGCGAAATGTAGAGTTACGAATTGAGCAGCGATAATGGCTGCGAGTTTGAAATAATTCATTGAGAGCCATCATCGAGTTGGAGTCCCGATAAATCAAATTAAAAAGGGAGTTGCTTGCAGCTTAAGCTTCTCATAATCCATCGCATTACTGCGTAGCTGAAATTGACTGTTCGTCGAAGTTTCAATACTACTGTCCCTTCATCAAATGTATTTTTGATGAAATGTCGGGGAGTAGCGCAGTCTGGTAGCGCATCTGCTTTGGGAGCAGAGGGTCGCAGGTTCGAATCCTGTCTCCCCGACCAATTTGAATACGGTAAGAGTTTCCGACCGAGTGACCCCAAGGGGATTAACGGTCGGATTTTTTATTTCTGGGGTTCCGTTAAATCCCCCTAAAATTTGTTCCGGTTTCCTACCATAAATTTCTGCATAGACTCCACCATCTCGCACAACCAGTCTGCGAACCCGCCCTTTCAATATCTCCGACTGGGCCGCCAAA
>JAYUEB010000655.1:0-3297 GCA_043739525.1 Bdellovibrionales bacterium | reverse complement strand
AACCCTATCACTCAGGGCGAACGGACGATGTTGGACAAGTATTAGCTCTAGGCAAAAAGCGAAATCCTGATCATATGCATGTCGTAATCGGATTTTCTCTTAGCGGAAACGTGGTTCTGCTCTTGGCTGCAGGTGTAGGGGTTGATTCAAGCCTCCTCCCTGACTCTGTCATTTCAGTCAATCCACCTATTCACCTCGAGAAAACAGCGAAGAACCTCACCAGTGGATTTAACATTGTCTACGATCAACAATTTGTCGGAGAGGCCAAGCGCGCCTTCAAAACTCGCGAGAAGAAAAACCTCATGACGAAGAAGTATGTCTTTCCAAAAATCCTGACGACTTACAAGTTTGACGCGGTTTACACAGGTCATGCGGCCGGTTACGGGGATCGCGAGAACTACTACAAAAGCTGTTCGGCCAACCAATTTCTATCTGACATTAAGATTCCAACCTTGATATTAACCTCGGCGGATGACCCATTCGTCGATGTTTCGGATTTTAAAACTGCGAAAACATCCCATTTGGCTCAAATGCATATTGAAAAATATGGCGGCCATTTAGGATATTTGAACCACAAACCCCTCCCTTTTGGAGGAGTTCGCTGGCTCGATTATTTTATGCATGAACAAATTTCAGGATTGATCGAGAAACTCTAGGGCATTTCCTCAATGAGCGATATTTCAAAGTGAGGGGCACTAAGCCGCTTTTTCCCCAAGCTTATGGCCGCAGTGAGAGCAAAACTTAGCTCCCTCAACATAGCCATTGTGGCAATCTGGGCATACAGGGCCAGTTGCAACCACGAGCTTTTTGATAAATGAATCTTCAGGTTCATTGATATCAACTAAGGTTTTTTCATTCCACTTGTCGATTTCTTTCAAAAATCTCCAATTCATCAGCATAATCTGCCACTCGCGTAAATCAAAAGACAGCTCAACGCCTTTATCTCTTGATTGGCGACGAGCAAACAAACCTTTTTGCTCGAGAACCGCAAAGTGATCGGTATTCAAATTGATCTGATATTGTGTTTTGAACTTCTCTACCACTGTTTCAAACGATACAGCCACAACGCCTTTTTTATCAGGAGCCATCTCTTTAACGGACTCAAGCAAGTAAGTCACCACGCGACCCGAAGTCTCATCGACTTTAAGTAAATCGAGTTTTCCACCTTTGAAGTAGTAGTGCTGATAAAACTCAAAAAAGTTTTCAATGGCAGGCACATCAAAAAATTGAACTGCCATAACTTGTTCTGGCTCATCTGGCTGTTCTGGATTTTCACCCATCACATATTGAGCAAGTTTCATTTTAACGAGAATATTAACAACACACTCAAGGCGCTTTGGGCTTTCAGCAAAAACTCTTTGCGCATATTGCTTCAAAGCGAGCCATTGAATCAAAACGTGATCAGGCTTCTTTTCACCTTTGTAATTAACGGTGTGGTAAAGAGATCCAAAAATTTTTGCAACTTGATCTTGCGGGCAAGGAGTATTGTCGCGTTCAAGTTTCACAGATCTTAATTCAGCGCCAAGTACTTTAATTTTATCCATCGTGCTTTTCACAACAAGCTTCATCACTTGATTGAGAGCCACAAGCTGCGGCTTCATAGATTCGCCAGTGAGTTCCATCATGGTTGTTTCAGAAACGGCCATTGCAGAGGCCGAATGTGTTGGACTACCAACTAAAACTTGCTCAGCCAAAATCTGCATGGGACCAAGTCGATAAAGATCAATTCTTTGCTTAGTTCTCTGCAGATAAACCTGAACACTTCCCGTTTGAATGAGATAAAGCGCGTTCGACTTATCGCCTTCTTTAAAGATGACTTCGCCTTTTTTAAAAACTTTATTTTGACTCATTTTGCCCTCGAAGATTTATCGTCATTTCGAAGCTGAGCCTTGAGTTACTTTAGTCGAGCTTTTTAAGCAAAACGTAGCCTATTTCTCTGCGAAGTTTCTCGAGATTTTTTTTGCGAATGGGTCCAGGCATTAAGAGGTAAATAAAATTCCATGGAAAGGGCATCGGAAAAGGCCGTGAGACACGCTGACTCTCTTCAACTGCGGAGATAATTTCTTGAGTTCCCCAGCCCAAGTTTTTAAAAAACTCCAACCAATTCTTAGTTTTAAAAATAAAGGGAGCACTTTTCAGGTTCTTTCTAAAACTCCGCGGAGCCGAATTGCCAAATTGGCCCAGACGATAGTCCTGAATCCAATATCGAAAATTGGGAATCGCAAAAATCGCTTTTGCAAGGCTCGCTGCCGACTCATTACTTAAATATGGAATCACGCCCTCAGTAATGATCAATACTTTTTTATTTTCAGCGCCAATTTTTTTAAAAATCTTTTCGCGCAAAATTTCATTCGAAAGATCTGCTGAAATGCGCTCAAGATGACAGACAGGTTTTTCAGCCGCAAGCTTTGAGTTTTTGAATTCGATCATGTGAGGAAAATCGATTTCAATCCACTTTAAACTCGAAGGAAGTTTCATGCGATATGGGCGAGTATCTAAGCCCGCTCCGAGATTCAAAACACAATCTACTCCGAGATCAAGAGAGTTCAAAATCAGACGATCAATAGATAGCGTACGCATGACCATGATCCAATACATGATCCCGGAATTTCCGAGAAGTTTGGCGAGTTCACGTCCACGTTCGCCAGCTAGTTTGTCGGCGAGAGGATCTTTGAAAAGAGCATCAGGACGCAAAGTTTCTTGGGCGCGATAGCATGCGACCCAGAGGGCGGTATCAGACACATTCTCGACTTTGACTTGTTCGCTCATAGATCTATTTTAGTCGAAAAGGCTATTGTGAGGCATCTAATTTCATAGTAAAGCGCTGCAAAAAGAGCTATATTTGGCCAGAGTTTCATTCTTGTGGGGGCGTAATGGCTTCGACGGGGGTGTTGAAGTTTTAGGAGCATGTCGGGGCGCTCGAGGTCCTCGTAAAAACGAGCAAACAATTAATTGATAATTCTTTATCAATGGCTGCTTAATTGAAGCCCATAGGCCAGTTTGGTGATTGCGCAATCTGAACCTGTGTAACTTAGCGATCTCGGACCCAAGTTGTTTTCGCCAGGGCTTGGGCCTTAAAAAATCTGGTGGAGGAGTGTGATGAAGTTTGTCGATAGACGCCTTTACACTGCCCTAAAAATATCGACTAAACATGTAGTAGCCTGAATACGGATCACTTTCGGACGGGGGTTCGACTCCCCCCGCCTCCACCATATGGGAACCGTTGTCAATGTCAGTAGGACATCCAACGGCTTTTCATATTCATATCCAATACTTCGGTCCTTCAACTTCGGGTTG
>JAYUEB010000654.1:0-3299 GCA_043739525.1 Bdellovibrionales bacterium | reverse complement strand
TTCAATATCGCATCGCCAGCACCACAAGATTCGGATTCTTTACCAGCATAAGCGAAAGCGTTTTTGGGAGTACGAGTTTTGCTTCCGATCGATTTTTTTCCGTCAAAGGTGAGCTCGTAACAAACGCTGGTATCAAGCGAACTAATTTTTAGATTCTCTTTTTCAACGCGTAATTTGGTGTTGTGAATTGGAGCAAGAGTTGAACCTGAGCCATTATAAAAACCATCATTTGCCAGACAAAATTTCGAGCTCGAAAAAATAATCAGAGAAAACAGAAATGGTTTCACTAGAGTGCTCCCCGTTGTTTTTAAGATGTTAGCCAAATTGGGAGCTCGGAGCAAAAGCTATTTAGAATATTAAATTTGGCTTGAGATGTGTTTGACAATTAGCCAACCAATATTGGTTTTAATGAAGACAAATTTGTAGCGAGCATTGACGACTCGACCATCAGGAAAAATGAAGGCGTATGTCCCTGTTTGGATTGCGTATAAAGGACCTTTTATTTCAATCGAAGAGTCAGCATTAAACTCAACACGAGGATTTTTTTCGAGCAAGCCAGTAAAGTACTGCTTAATCCCTTCATGATCTGTGCGGACCTCTAATGAAAAGGTCGGCGCTAGAATTGCGCGAGGACTATAATTGGCCATAATCAAATTGAGATCGCCACTCATAACAGATTGCGCCCATCTTGAAGTCAAAAGCTTCGCCTCATCATATGGAGTTTGCAGAATAAACTCTTGGCATTGATTCGCGGCTAATGACAAACGTGGTAAGCCACAGAGACCAAGCGTGACGATTATTGCTATACTAAAAGCGCGATTCCGTAAGCTCAAAACTCTCTCCGTTTGCTATTCGAGACTTAAATATCTCCTCGAGAAAATACTTAGAATTCATTTCAAAATCTCGGCCAAGTAAAAAAATCGTCAAATTTCTGGCCAAATTTGTTAAGGTCGAGTTTTGTAATTTCTCTTTGAATCATTAGCCAAAATCGATAAGCTAGCCTCAATGTCTTAACAAACACCAAGGAGCAAACATGAAAAAATATGCCGTTATCATCGTTCGCAGTTTATTGGGCCTGATCTTTACGGTTTTTGGCTTAAATGGTTTTCTTCATTTTATTCCGACACCACCTTTATCAGGGCTGATGGGTGAAATGATGGGCGTGTACATGAATATGGGCTATATGTTTCCACTTATTTTCGCTACTCAGTTTGTCAGCGGTGTCTTGCTACTTACGAATATGTTTGCTCCTCTTGCGCTCGTTTTACTAGCGCCTGTCATCGTCAATATCGTGCTCCTACACATTTTCATTGATCCGGCAGGCCTCCCCATTGCGATCGTAGTTCTACTTTTTGAATTATTCCTCGCCTATACTTATCGTGATAAGTACGCGCCTCTGTTTAAAGCCAAATAAAGTGCCCCTTTTAAGTCTTTTGGTTCCCTAGGGGGCTTACGAAAAGCGACGAATTTTAAGTGACTTACGTAGGCTCCATCATTCTACTGTCAAAGCCTCAAGCAAATTCACCCTCTTAATCAGCCTTGGCATGCTTGCATAGGCAATTACTCTCTTGTGAACAAATATCTTTTTTTTCTATTTTGTATGATTTTCTCTGCAAGCTCCTTTGCGATTGATCAAATGTCGTGTACAGACGTGGATCTTCGCGATCAACTAGGTCCCGTTCGCGATCAAGGTGATATTGGCTGGTGCTACGCCAACGCTTCAGCAGATATACTCACCGGTTTTTTTAAAACCAAAGCACTCGGCTACATGAGCGCCGATCAGCTGGCTATGATTTACAATTACTCTTACGCAGAAAATAGCAATCTCACAGAACAAAGTGGAGATATGGCAAGAACTCTCAAAATCGCGCTGCGAATCCCGCGGGATAGCGATAGCAGTACTGAGCTCCTCAAATTTGGGTATTGTGCGGACTCTTTAGAAAAGGAAGCTCTTGCGAGTGGGCCAAGAACTCCTTTAAGTGAAAAAATAAGACGACTCAATGAACTTAAGACGACATACGATCTCGGCGTACTCGATCCCGAGGCAAAAGAAAAATTCTGGAATTTGTATCATGGCTACGAAACGAATGGCAGTATCTTGGGTAAAATTCCTGAAACGACATTTATATCGGCACTTCAGAAATCAACGCCCTCCAACTTTTTACTTCGCTTCGCGGATATCATTTGCGGAACCTATCGCTTCTATAATGATAATCCCGATATCAAGGTTGTGAGACATGCGAAGGACGCAGTATTTAGTTTACGAACTAACAATGTCACGACTTGCGAGGCTCCCGTAAAAGCTGATTTGCTACCAGATATCCATCGTATGATAGGTGACAAACAACATCCACAACTTGTCGGAATCGCCTACCTCTCCGCTCTCATCACAAGAGGTGGAAATCTTGATTTTCCTTCCTCAGGTCACGCGGGAGTTGTTGTCGGAAGAAGATGGCATGCTGATCATTGCGAACTCCTCGTGCGAAATTCATGGGGATCCAGCTGTATGATGCATGGGCCAGACGGCACAATGATTTCTCGATACTCAACCCGCGTTCAGGCCTGCGAAGACGGCAATCTTTGGATTCGCGACGAGGACATTCAAAAGGCCGTGTCATCTGTTGTCTATATAATACATGGAGAAGATCAATTCCCTGTTGCTTATCCGCACCCGACTGCGGCTCAGTGCCAATAATAAGTTTCTGAAAATTTTATATTCTCTTTTACAATTTGAATTTTGTGCAACGCGAGGTGCGTTCCTCATTTTTTAGCGGCCTCAATTTGATACCACCCGCAGTAAAAAATTCTTTATTTTTTTTCGCCTTTGCTTAAGAACTCAACTTTTTCGAGTTCAATTTGCCTTAAAATCTTCGCGATGCCTCCAACTTTCAAATTTCGTTTTAAAAATCTCAGGCACAGATCCTGCTATGTGACCATACTTGTTCGAATGTGGAGTCAATTTGGATTCTGATTAATGGGGTTTTCGGGCTGTCTTCACGTTCTCATTTCTAAAAACTAAATAAAGGGGAATAAAAAAATGAAGAATTTTTCAATGTCTCCGTTTGTGGTAGCCTTGTTATCACTATCGATGATGGCATCGACAGTGAGCTCAAGCTCTGCATTCGGCGCAACAAATCCGGCAGATCAAGCCAAAGCCGCGGCTGAAGCGAAAGCCAAAGCTGATGCTGAAGCCAAAGCTCGTGCTGAAGCACAAGCAAAAGCTCAAGCAGACGCACAAGCTCGTGCCCAAGCTGATGCTCAACGTAAAGCTCAGGCCGATGCTCAAGCAAAAGCTCAAG
>JAYUEB010000653.1:0-9932 GCA_043739525.1 Bdellovibrionales bacterium | reverse complement strand
CGAAAGGCGCTTTGATGTTTTGGTCAAATACGCGCCCCAATTTGTAAATACGCCCGCACAAATCGAACTGCTACCGGTTTTTAATGATCAGGGTGAGGCAATTCCATTGGCACAAGTTGCCGACGTCAGAATTCGAGATGGACAAACTTTGATTGCCAGAGCTGATTCAAAACGACGAATCACAGTTCGCTGTGATATTCGTGATCGCGCCCAAGGTGATTTTGTTGAAGAGGCACGCCAGAAATTTTCATCCGCGGTCACCTTGCCTCAAGGATATACAGTCGAGTGGCTTGGTATGTTTGAGAATTTAGATCGTGCACGAACTCATTTTAGCATCTTGGTTCCGCTCACTATCGGTATTATCGCGCTCCTTTTGTTTATTACTTTTGGTTCGATTTCTCGAGCTGGTCTCGTGCTCCTCACCGTACCCTTTTCGCTGATCGGAAGTGGACTCGCGCTTTGGATAAGAGACATGCATCTCAGTGTTTCGGCTGGGGTAGGTCTCACCAGTTTGTTCGGTGTTGCGACGATGCACGGTGTATTGATGGTGAGTTATATTCATCAACTCCGCTCAGAGGGCGCAAGCCTTGAAGAGGCAATTGTGAAAGGTGCGGCGCTTCGATTTCGACCCGTTGTCATGACGGCGATGGTTGCGATTTTAGGACTCCTACCTGCATCACTTGCAACAGGTATCGGTTCGGACATTCAAAGACCAATTGCAACCGTGATTGTCTGGGGTCTTTTTTCATCGGCTCTGTTAACACTTTTTGTGCTCCCTGCTTTTTACCGAATTATTGAAGGACGAAGCCAAATCAAAAGTCATTCCTAGCCCTATGTCATAAACACGACACAATTCCATCAAGACAAATCAAAGACTTAAAGCATTGAGTCCAAAAAAATTATTTTTGGACTTGAGGTACGAGAAATGTACGTATAACTTGAAAGTACGGTAAATGTACGGTTTAAATCTTTTAGAGGAGGGCTCCATGCAAGTTTCAATATCGAATCAAAAAAACACCTTAGATTTTCTTCGCGATCATCTTCAGAAGTCAGATGTCCTTCAGGCTTATAAGATCATCGCAAAGATATTTGGCTACACAAGTAAGGAGGATGATCCTGAGTTCATACATTCCCAAGATGGCATTGCAACTTACTCGCCTAGAGAGTTTAGTCAAAAGCCAAGTCAGTCCTGTCGGGTATGGTCGCTCTTTACAAAAAATGGCCAAGATTATTATTGTTTGAAAGTCTCAGACGATTCGATGAGCGATATCGATATTCAAGATAAAGATCTTATCCTGATTAAACGTACCGAGGAGGTCAAAAACGGGGACATCATTCTGAGTGTGATTGACGGTGAGGCAAGACTAAAAAAGTATCGAAAATTTAAAGATCGAATTGAACTACATTCTGCAAATTCAAAATATCCGCCTATCATTGTAACTGACGCCGACGACTTCAGAATTGCGGGAGTCTTTGCTGGTCACTTTCATGACTAAATTATTTTGCGTTATCTCGTGGGTCCCAGCCTGTTTGGGATCTCCACAGGTAAAGCTGTTCAACCTTGGTGCGAGCCCAAGGTGTTTTTCTTAAGAATGTAAGACTTGATTTGACGCTTGGATTTTCGTTGAAGCATTTGATATTTATTTTTTGGCCGAGTCTTTCCCAACCATAGTTTTCAACAAGGGCGGTGACCATCATTTCGAGAGTAATACCTTCAAGGGGATTGCGTTTATTTTGCGACATTTTTAAATTTTCTAAAATAGAAATAAAAGGGAATGCCTGCAAAAATAAAAGCTAAGCCAGTTAAACTTTCGCGAGGAGAAGTCCAGAGCGTATTTGCAATCAAAAATAAGGCCGACAAAATAAAAACAATCGGGAGCCAAGGATAAAACGGAATTTGATAATCAGCACGTAATCCGCGTTTGCGGAAAATAAAAACGGATCCGCAGCCGAGAGCATAAAAAATCCAAGCAGCAAAGACAACATAGTCGGTGAGTTGATCAAAGCTTCCAGATAAAGCTAATAAAGTTGAGACAACTGCTTGGACCAGAATTGAAATATAAGGAACACCTGAAGATAGACTCAGCTTCGCAATTGATTTAAAAAAAAGTCCATCTTGAGCCATAGCAAAAGGTACGCGTGCATCTGTCAGAATAGCGCCGTTCATAGCTCCAACAGCAGAAAACACAAAAGCTAAAGAAAGAATTGTCGCGGCAACAGTTCCAAAAGACGAAACGGCGGCATTCGTTGCAACTGACATCGCTCCGGGATGAAGCTTTGAATAAGAACTCGACAGCTGAGAAAGTGGTAATGCGTAGAAGTAAGATAAATTTGCAAGTCCATAGACTAAAATGACTGCACCCATACCGAATGCAAGTGCGCGAGGAATATTGCGTGAAGGATTTTGAATTTCACCAGCCACCATTGGCATATTGTTCCAGCCATCGTAAGCCCAGAGTGCTCCGACCATTGCTGCACCAAACGCGCTGATGCCTGGCCATGTAGATGTTTGCGAGGTGATATGCTCCCAGCTCACTCCATGACCAAATCCGAAGATCGCAAAGCTTAAGCCTACAATCATAAAAATCTTAAGTGTTGTTAGCATTGTTTGAAATTTGCCACCGAACGCGACGGACAGACAGTTCACAAAACTAAAAATCCAAATGATGCTAACGGCTGCGATAGATTCGCCCACGCGACCGCCGAGTGAAACAGCACCCGAAAGAAAAGTGACACTCCCAACAGAATACGCTGCGATTGAGGCGGGGCTTCCTATCCAAAAGCGAGTCCAGCCGTAGAGAAATCCCAAAACATCGCCGTAAGCTTCGCGCAAGAAAACATATTCGCCACCCGCTTTTGGAAAGAGGCTTCCGAGTTCGGCGTAACAGAGGGCACCGCAAAATGAGAGAAGGCCCGCAATTGCAAAAGCGGCGAGTACCCAAGTGACTGAGCCCACTTGGGTTGACATGATTCCTGCTTTGAGAAATACGCCAGTGCCGATGACACTTCCGACGACAAGTGCGAGAGCTTCTTTTAATCCGAGACTACGACGGAGTTCTGTCATAAAGATATGCTAGAGGTTCAAATCAAAAGAAGCAATTAGTTCTTAGTTGCAAGATTGAGTCCCCAGGTAAAAGCTTGGTATCCACTTGCTGGAATATTTTGTGTGGTGAAGGATCCATAGAACAGATAGTAAGTATTGTTATAGAAAACAACCTTAGGTCCATTGGCCAGGCCATTATCTTCTGAAGCCAAGCTCTTATCCCAGGTGAAATCAAATTCTGTTTTGCTTGTGTAGGTCCAATTAATTCCATCAGGAGAAGTCGCATGATAAAAACCGCCAACGGCTAAGCCCGAAACACCATAACTCGAATATGCAGGATCATCGATGTCGAGCCACATCTCGTAGAAGTTGGAATTAAAAATGACAGTAGGTTGTTGTGGGATCACTCCAGTTGATTTTTCGTTTAATAGACTTGGTAAAGATCCGTGGTGTGTCCAAGAGATTCCGTCTGAAGAAGTGGCAAAGCAAATTCCGCCGTCTACGTAGTTTCCGCTGGAAATCGCGCCGGCGCAGTAAAACCACATTTGAAACTGTGCATTTGAATATAAAACTTCCGGATCCGTCACAATGCCTTTGACGATAGATGGATTAGAAGAAAAAGCATCGGTTTCATCAAAGAGAAGGCCGGTTGTGGATTTTGGTGATTGAGCGGCAGTAATGCGAGTAAAAGTATTGGGATTGTCAGAGATCGCAAGACCAATTTTGTAAACGTCGGTGTCATGTCCATTCAAAGTGTTCGTACCAGAGTAGTAAAGAAAATATTTAAAATGGCCTGGAGATACTTGGACTGAAGCAATCGAACAAGTTTCAACAGACATTGAATCCCATGTGCCAGGGGCTCCAACAGAGAGCGCATTTTCCGGATGGACTGTCCACGAGATATGGTCGCTACTCTCTGCGTGTTTGATCACTTGAATTCCGAGGCTTTGAATTTCACTTGAAAAGTAAGCGTGCCACTTTTGAGTTCCTTGATCGAAGATCACACACGGATCTGAAGCATTGAAGCCAAGCTCATTGGTAGGCGCCATTCGAAATTGCGAAGGATTGATAATTAGATTTTGCGGAAGCCGAGCCCATGTTTTAGACCCAAGTGGGGCATTTGAATTTGGCGTGATAGGTGACGAGGTACCGCCAGAGCAGTTCGTATAAATGAGCGCTGTGAAAAAGCAGCAGATTAAGTTTCTATAGCTATTGAGTTTCAAAGTAGAATAGCCTTTCGATTATTTACTTATCGGATATTAAGTGGCGGGGCTGTACTGGTGGACATTTCGAATTCGTTTCCTAAAAATAAGCTTTTTGAAATGTCTCAACGCGAGACAGCTTGCGGGTTTAAATTTTGGTATATCCAAGTTGCGTTGTCGCGCATGGAAGAGTAAAAAAGTTCATGATCCACCATGGCAAGACGAATTTACGCATGAACCCATGTCAGTCTTGTCTTGAGCGCGGCGCGCAGGGTCCGTAGAATATTTCATGCTCCAACTAACCAAAAAAGGCCTCTTTTGTGCTGCCGGCAATTTCTATATTGATCCGAGTGGTGCTGTTGAAAACGCCGTCATCACACATGCTCATGCTGATCACGCGCGCCGAGGCTCTAAGCAATACTATTCGACTCGTTCAGGGCTTGAGCTTTTAAAAACACGATTGAGTAAATCCATTTCTGTTTCAAGTTTTGAATTTGGAGAAAGCTTTTATTTGGGTGGAGTTCGCGTCTCATTTCATCCTGCAGGACACATTTTGGGATCAGCTCAAGTGCGAATGGAATACGGCGGTGAAGTTTGGGTGGCATCTGGTGACTACAAGAGAGAGCCGGATCCGACTTGCGAGCCATTTGAAACGGTTGAGTGCGATGTTTTTATTACCGAGGCTACTTTTGGAACTCCAGCCTATTGCTGGCGAAAAGATGCCGATATCGGCAAAGAAATTTTTGAATGGTGGCAAAGCAATTCTCTCCTAGGAGTAAACAGTGTTTTATTTGGGTACTCTCTAGGCAAAACACAGCGCATTCTCGGTGTTCTAGAGCCCTATGGCAAAGGGCCCGTCTACTGTCACCCCGCCGCGGGAGCCTTGAATGAATGTTATCGCAATGAAGGTGTGAAACTTGCTGAAACAAAATGCCTGAGTCAAGTTGATCCCAATGAAAAACTTGTCGGACAACTTATCATCGCGCCACAAGCTTTTTTGAAATCTCCTTTGGCTCAGATTTTGGGTGATAACTTCGAAACCGCATTTGCTTCAGGTTGGATGGCTCGCGAGACTCATAGTTATGATCGCGGATTTTTAATGTCTGATCACGCCGATTGGAATGATCTGCTCGACAGTATACTGGCAACTCAAGCTAAGCGTGTGTTTGTTCAACATCGAGGGAAGGGCGCGCTAGTCAGACATTTGCGTTCACTTGGCATTAAGGCGTTTCCAGATTCCGATCTCATTTCGCAAAACCCTGATCAACTGGCATTTTTCTAAATGAAAAAAATTTCAATCGCGGTTTCAGATTTTGCTTTGCCGGCTCCTCGAAAAGGAAGCATTGAAACCAATTCGGGATTGGGGCGCAGTCAACAGCTGGGCCAAGAGATTCATTTGAAAGTTCAGGCATCGCGGTCGGCTGAGATCAAAACTTATGAAGCCGAAGTGGCAGTCTCATATGAGTTTGAGCAAGACGGCTTCTGCTTTAAAATCGGTGGCCGCATGGACGGTTTTTCTAATGACGATCCGCCTAAAATTGAAGAGATCAAATCAAGCTTTAATATTTATGATCTTCTTCGTACGTTGCGAGAGTCTGAAAATGACCATCCTTATTGTCTTCAACTTAAAACTTATGGGTACATTCATTACAAATTGTATGGCGAAATTCCATTGCTGAATCTTCATTTGGTGTCGACTCGTAATGGAGAGTCTTACGACCTTGAATTGAAGCTTGATATTCAAGCTTATGAGAAGTGGCTTGCGGTACGTTTGCAAGAGCTCGTTGATGAAGTTAAAGCTGAAAAAAAACGAATTGAGCGTCGACAAAAGGTTTCTAGAAACTTTGTGTTTCCATTTGCGAAGCCTCGATCAGGGCAAATTGAACTCATTCAGACAATTGAAGAGGGGATGCTTGAAAATCGACGTATGCTTCTTCAAGCCCCTACAGGTTTAGGTAAGACAGTTGGTGTACTTTACCCCACGCTCAAAGAAGCACTTTCTCGTGGCCAAAAATTAATTTATATCACTCCCAAAAATAGTCAGCACACTGTCGCTGAGGAGGCCGTTGAGCGTTTGCAAGAGACGGGCGCTAACATTAAGGCGCTGACGATTACCGCCAAAACCAAAATGTGTTTTAAGAACGAGCCTCTCTGCAACCCTGACTACTGTGAGTTTGCCAAGGACCACTATACTAAAGTAGCTGAGAATAAAGTTTTAGAGCAATTGTCTAAGAAAAAAAATCTTACGGCTCGAGTTTTGAAGAAAGTGGCTGAAGAATATCAGGTTTGCCCGTTTGAGCTTCAGCTCGAAGCCGCTCGTGATGTCGATGCGGTCATTTGCGATTACAATTATGTTTTTGCACCAAGATCTTCGTTTAGTAAGCTGACTTCCGAGGGCCTTTTGCAATCTGGCAAACCCAATCTTGTGATTGATGAAGCACATAATCTCCCGTCTCGTGCGATTGATTATTACTCTCCAAGTCTTTCAAGTGCAACATTAGAGAAAATGCGTGAGGATGCCCATTTGCTGCCTCTGAGATTTCGGGCCGGCGTTCAGAACCTGATTACTTCTTGTATCGCGGTCATCAACAACTGCTGTGAAAATAAAAGTCCCCAGCAAATCACTTTACCAATTTTTAGTTTTTTAGAGCAGGATCAAGAGCTCAAATCCTTTTTGTCCTCGTATTTAGCATCAGATGTTGAGATTCAGCCACGGGATGTGGTTTTGAGGCTGAGCTTTTATTGGTCTGAATTTACGATGGCGCTTGAGTATCTCGCGAATGAAGACGACGGAAGATTTTTCGCAAGCTTTTCTCCAAATCCTGCGACAATCAAAATTACTTGTTGCGATGCTTCTGAAATGTTGAAGGGGAGCTACAAAGATTACGCACAGGTGGTAGCCTTCTCGGCGACGCTTAAGCCTTTTGATTTTTACAGTCAGCTCATTGGGCTTGAGTCGAAAGACCTTAAGACTTCGGAGTTTACTTCGCCTTTTCCGAAGTCGAATCGTAAGATCATGGTGATTCCGCAGATTTCTTCAAAATTTTCAGACCGAGAGAGAAATTATCCTCGCATTGCTGAGGCCATTGAAAAAATCGCGTTTCTTAAGCGTGGCAATTATGTCGCGTTTTTTCCGAGCTTTGATTTTATGGAGCGAGTTCTTGCAAAGTTTAAAGAGCCTTCAGATTATTTGGTTTTGAAGCAGCATCGCTCGATGAAGCGCGATGAAATTGAAGATGTCTTAGAATCGCTTAAAGATCCGCACGAAGCGCATATCTTATTTGCAGTTCAAGGTGGAGTTTTTTCCGAAGGAGTTGATTACCCAGGACGAATGATGGTTGGAGTTTTTGTGGTCGGTGCACCTTTGCCACATTTTGATCTCGAACGAGAAAAGATGCGCGAATACTATCAAAAAAATTATGCCTCAGGCTTTGATTACACCTACACTTATCCTGCAATGGCAAAGGCAGTGCAAGCGGCCGGGCGTGTGATTCGATCTGAAACCGATCAGGGAATCATCGTCTTGATGGACAACCGCTTTATACAGCCAAGCTATACCAAATCAATGCCTCGTGATTGGTTTCTTGAAGATGCAAACGAACTAGTGTCCCAGAGCATCTTAAAGGACATCTCTGATTTCTGGAAAAGTACAGGCGAAGAAACGCCAGGCACTTGAAAATAATTCAGCTCAAATGACTCCAAATGTGCTATACGCTTGAGTTTTCAGGGCATGAAATCTGCTCTAGAGAGGCTTAAATGAAAAACCTTATTATTGTATTTTTAAATTTGATCCTGACCCAAATTGCTTTTGGCCAAGAGGTGTCTTTGACCCCTGCTGAAAGCCTTCTTGAGGCTGATATTTTAAAATCTGGAATTTTCACTCTGAAGAGAGATCTGACTCTCTATCATTATTTTAATGCTCCCATGCAGGGAAATAACTTGTGGCCTACGTTTCAGACTCCTTCGTTGCGAGGAGGTCCTAATGGCCAAACTCACTTTGATCTGGCAATCATTGCTGGTGCCTTTTGGGATCCTGATTTTCATCTTACCAAGGACAATAACGGCGGGCCCGGAATGTATCTCGCAGTTGATCCTCTCGTTTCCTCTGAGGCCTTTGGGCACTCGGCTTACATTATGACATTTCCGGAAGGGACCAAGTATTTAGATGTTTCGGATCCCACCTGGACAGGGGTTTCAAAAATTAAATTATCAAGTGGGACTCTGCCGGCTCTTGAAGGTGAGAAGATCGTCAATGAGAAGAGCCTGGCCCGCGTTGGGCTTCAAAAGGGTTATTTCTCTCGCATCACGATGCAATACATGGTAGCTCCCGGAAATGAAAGATTGCGCGAAGCCATCACCAAGATCTTTGTGAAAAATGATATCACTTTGGTCGATTTTAGCTGGATGAATACCAAGCTCAAAGTTTTTTGCAAACAGGCTTCAAGTTCTGCATTTGTCTATATCGGAAATAAATCTCAGGGCTTGTTAGAAAAGCGAGTTGCCGCTCAAGTGCCGGTGGATGTTATTGATCGAACTATTTTTATGTCGCCTTTTCCTGTGCAGACTTACACGCCGAGCGAGACAAGAAAGATTCAGATCACTCAAGAATTCAAAAATGCACTGGCGGTGGGTAGTCGCTTAAATGTTAGCCCAGAGGTGCAGGCTGAAATCAAACAAATGACTTTTGACTGCCAGTAGGCTCAAGTGGAAATAAAGATACCAATCAAACCGATAAACATAAAGTAGTTGATCCGCAAGTGATTAAGGGGCGCTAAGCTCTTCGGCAGATTTTCTTGTAGTGACGTCGTGGCTGTCTAAGGCCTGATTCAGCTCTTGGTAATCTCCAGCGAGATCGTTAATTTTATAGACAATCTCGTTATATTTCGTAGTTTGCTCGCGTAGAGATTTAACCAACAAATTATAAGTGCGAATGAGGTGATTGTGATTTGCCACGAGCTGATTGTATTCGGTTACCCGATTGGCAGATCTCAATGCATCAAGCCGTCTTTCGTAATCATCTAGCATTTGTGCTTGGCTTTTTAAAACAAGTTTCTGATTTTCAATTTTAGTATCAAGAGCGGGAAGATCCTTTCCGTACTCATCTGCCTTCGCCTTTCTTAAAGTAAACTCAGAAATCGATTTGCTAAAAAGGGAGATCAGCTTTTGGCGATTTGAAAAATATTGGGCGTAATAGGCTTCAAATTCTTTTGGGAGCGTCGCTATTTCGGATCCAATGATAGAATGAAGCTCGTTGTGTTCATCGATTTTTTCACGTTTGTAAATTTCAAGACGTTTTATGATGCCTTTGTCTGTAATGCTTTTTCTAACGAGATCAGTGAGATTGTCGATGCGGGCTTTTTCATTGGGTGCGAGCTTGAGATAGGCTTCATGTAACATTTCGTGTGCTGCGGTTGCTAAAAATATTCCTTGGAGGCGAGGCTCTGTCAGGTCAAAAAGAAACATTTGCCCATGTTCATCAAGGCAGCCTAATGTACTTGAGCTCTCGTATTGATGACATTTCTCAGTGAGGGTTTTGCGATCGGCAATTTCAGGAGATCCGAGAAAGAATAATTTCTTCGCACTATCAGTCATCGTTACGTCATTTGCGAGACGCGAAATTTTTGCTGAAGGTGCATAGTCGGCAAGAGCAACGCTTACAAGAATTTGAAAAATGCTGATAAACAAAA
>JAYUEB010000652.1:0-3313 GCA_043739525.1 Bdellovibrionales bacterium | reverse complement strand
GTCGGAGACAATGTCATTGGCGCAACAATAAACGGAACTGGGTCTTTCGTCATGCGAGCCGAAAAAATCGGCGCAGACACGGTACTCGCGCAGATCGTAAAAATGGTTTCTCAAGCTCAGCGCAGCAGGGCTCCCATCCAGAAACTCGCAGATCAAGTCGCGTCTTATTTTGTGCCAGTCGTAATCGCAATTTCTTTGATCACGGCTATCGTTTGGTATTTTTGGGGGCCAGAGCCCTCATCTATTTATGCAATTGTAAATGCAGTGGCCGTACTTATTATCGCTTGCCCCTGTGCGCTTGGACTCGCTACTCCGATGTCCATCATGGTCGGCACGGGAAAAGGCGCAAAAGCAGGCGTTTTAATAAAAAATGCCGAAGCACTCGAAACGATGGAAAAGATTCAAGTACTTGTAGTTGATAAAACTGGAACACTAACCCTTGGGAGGCCCCGATTAGCCTCGGTTAAAGTGATAAACAACGCTTCGGAGTCAAATGTTCTTTCATTTGCGGCTGCTCTCGAAAAAGCGAGCGAACATCCGCTTGCACAAGCCATCATTGATGGTGCACTTGAGAAAAAATTAGAAATTGCCAATGTCACCGAATTTGAATCTATTTCTGGGATGGGTGTTCGCGGTAAGATAGCAGAGCACATTGTACTTGTCGGCAACGCAAAGCTGTTTCAGAAATACAAAGTTGAAACCGAGAAATTGTCTTCAATGTCGAGTGAGCTTCAGACAACTGGGCACGGTGTTGTGCTCATTGCAATCGACGGAATCGCAAGTGGCTTGATTGCGGTCAAAGACCCGATTAAGGCCAACGCAAAAGAAGCGATCGAATATTTTCATTCAAAAAATATTGAAGTTGTGATGCTCACTGGAGATAGTAGGCTGACGGCCGAAGCAGTTGCAAAAGAACTCGGAATTACAAGAGTTGAGGCAGAAGTTTTGCCAGATCAAAAAAATCAAATCATTAAGACACTGCAATCGAACGGTAAGCGAGTTGCAATGGCGGGTGACGGCATCAACGATGCACCTCCTCTTGCTCAGGCCGACATCGGAATAGCCATGGGAACCGGCACTGATGTCGCTATGGAAAGTGCCGGGATTACTTTAGTTAAAGGGGATCTTACTGGCGCGGTTCGGGCACATAAGCTAAGCCAGCAAACGATGAAAAACATCAGACAAAATTTATTTTTCGCTTTTGCCTACAACGTTCTTGGAGTACCGATTGCTGCCGGAGTTCTTTATCCGACTTTTGGGCTTCTACTCAATCCGATGCTTGCAAGCCTTGCGATGAGTCTTAGCTCTGTGTCCGTCATCGGAAACGCCTTAAGACTCAACCGACAAAAGCTATAAAATTGCTGCTCTTGACTACATACCCCATTAGGGTATGCTTTATTTAAAATTATTTGGAAGCAAAAACAAATGGCTAAAAAAATAGGTTCAAAAAAGAAATTTACCGCCCAGGCAGGTGTAACTCCCCATAATCATACTAAAGAATTAACTCGCCTCAGGCGGGTGAAGGGACAGGTCGAAGGCGTTGAACGAATGATCACGGATCGGCGCTATTGCCCAGAAATCATAATTCAGATAAAAGCGATTCGCTCTGCATTGAAGAGTCTTGAGTGTTCGATAATTGAGGGACATATGCACCATTGCGTGAAAGCTGCAGTGAATAGTAAAGATCCTAAGATTATTCAGGGCAAAATAGATGAAGTGATTCACCTAATGAAAAGCCAGGGCTACTGATTCGGACGAATTTTTAAATTTAAAAATATTTAGCATGAAAGAAATATTAAAAACAAAAAGGATAAAAATGAAAACGCCAGCGCTTATTTTGTCTACGTTTATACTGTCAGCTAATTTATCTTTTGCTCACGGCGACGGAGCAAACACCTCTGCGAGAATTGCGGAGCTATCGGTTCACAGAATTGACCGACTAGTCGTACTAAATAAAATTGATGCATCCTTTATGAAAAACACTGCCAAAATTGAAATTACGGATGTTGAAAATCAAGCTCCGGTTGCTTTCAACGTAATGATTTCACAAACTCCGCCTGCAAAGGGCAATCCTCTTCAAGTTGCGTTGGCCTTTGATAAAAACGGAAAGCCGCTCTCCTTTCAGGTTATAGATGGCGGAACAGCGGGCCAAGACTCAGCTTGGCCTAGCGCAGATGCTGTAACTTTGACTGAAAACTCTTTACATTATCTTTTAGATAACCCAACTGACGCTAAGGCGGCTCCGTTTTTTGATGATCTCGGCACTGTAGAGCTGGCAAAAGGAAGCATGAACGGACAAGACGTGGCAGTTGCTCACATGACTACAATGGATGGAACGAAGAAGCTTAACGTCTATCTTAAATTGGACGGTACGCTCATTTCCGCAGAAAATGTTCACTAATTAAAGGCGTCGATTGAAAAGCTTTCTACTTTCAATTTCTTTTTGTTTACTATTTTTTATTGGCTGCGCCTACAAAATTGATAAACAATCACAGGGGTCACTTCAAAAATTTGATTTGCCCAAAGAGCAGAAAGTGCAACTTTCATTTAATTACGTTTATCAGAATGTCTTTTTGCAAAATTGTGTATCTTGCCATGGCAATTCTGGAAATATTAATCTTGAGACATATTCCAATGTCTTGAGCCAATTAGACAAAATTAAGCGTTCCGTTTTTTTTGAGCATAGTATGCCAAAAACGGATTCTCTGTCGAACAAAGAACTTTCTATTCTATGGACATGGATCGAGATTGGAGCTCCAGCAAAACCTCAAAGCGGTATATCCGAACCTCCATCCGAACCCATTCAACCGACTTTTGAATCGATCAATAAAAATATCTTTCAAGTTGGTTGCGTAAAGTGCCATACGCCCGATAAATCTGGCAAAAGAGTTTTACTTACAAAAGATGAGCTCATGAATTCTCCTCGTTTGCTGGTTTTACCCGGAGACGCGGATGAATCCGGACTGTTGATTGCCCTTGAGAGAAAAGATGAAAAGCGAATGCCACCGGCGAAAGAAGGTTATTCGCAACTTAAGAAAGATCAGTTAAAAGCTGTTAGGGATTGGATTATTCAGGGTGCCGTTAATTAAAATATGAGTATTAAGTTAGAAAGAAAAACATGAAAACAATCTGTAATTTAAAAATGTGGTTAGGTGCTTCAGCTTTTATTTTTTCAAATATTCTGAGCGCAGAATCGCTCGATTGCAAAGGAGTTTTACCACCAGAAAACACGACCCATTTTCAGATCGAAATCGATCTGGCAAAGCCGCGCTTAAAAAGTACAATTCGATATTTTTTGCCGGATGGATCTACA
>JAYUEB010000651.1:0-3313 GCA_043739525.1 Bdellovibrionales bacterium | reverse complement strand
GAGCCTACGTTCATGGTCAAGCCGGAGATTTAGTTTCAAATAGTATTGGCGGGACGACAGGAATGATAGCTTCCGATCTTATTGTTAAGCTGCCGGAGTCGATTGCCATTTTGCAAAACCAGAAAAAAGTATTGAGGGCATGATTTCTAAAAAAAATAATTATAAAAGAATGAGCGCTGATTTCTTAAGAAGGAGAATATTTATGAAAGTAGTTTTGATCATTTTAACAGCTCTTTTAAGTTTCCAAGTACATGTCCAAGCCCAACCTAAAGTACCTGGTAATTTGCCACCAGTGAGTACTGCTGAATCCGTAGATCTTAGGCGATATTTGGGTAAATGGTACGAAATTGCTGCCATTCCGCAAAGCTTTGAAAAAAAGTGCGTTGGCGATACCGCTGCCGAATACACCACTGCTGATGATGGTCTCATTTCTGTGGTGAACTCTTGTCGGACGTCAAATGGACAGACAAGTCTTGCGGAGGGTAGGGTAAAAATTGTAGATCAGATTTCAAATTCTAAACTAAAAGTTACTTTCGTCCATTTTCTCGGCTGGCAGTTCCTCTTAGGTGGAGATTATTGGATTTTAGCCATAGGTGAAAACTATTCTTATGCGGTCGTCGGTGCTCCCGGCAGAGATTATGCGTGGATTTTGAGCCGCACTCCTGAAATGACTGAAGTTCAAATGAGAGAAGCCAATCGAGCGCTCGTTAAACAAAGTTTCGATTCTTGTAAGCTAATTTCAACAATTCAATCTCTTGGCTTAAAAGACAAAACTCCCTTTTGTCAGCTCGTTGTGGGAGAGTAATTGAAAATTCTAATAATGCTTATCTTATTTGTTTCGGGAGTCGCAATGGCAATTGAAGAACCAGAATACAGCCTTGAGGCAAAAGCTGCCCACTATGAAATCAGAAAGTATGCCCCAATTATAGTCGCTGAAACCAAAGTTGAATCCGATTTTGAAAATGCTGGGAGTCAGGCATTTCGCATTTTAGCTGGATATATTTTTGGAGCGAATAAATCAAAAACTAAAATCGCGATGACAGCTCCAGTAGTTCAGGAAGCTAATTCTGAAAAAATTCAAATGACGGCGCCAGTGACACAGATGAAGGAGGCCTCTGGGTACGTGGTGCAGTTTACTATGCCTAAGCAATATACTTTAGAGACGCTGCCGATTCCAAATGACCCACAGGTGCAATTGCGGCGTCTTCTTGCTCGTAAAGTCGCTGTCTACAGCTATTCTGGATCATGGTCTGAGCACCGCTATAAAGAGAAACTTGCGATCTTTAGAGAAGACTTGAAAAAAGCTGGCCTGCAGGCGATTGGAGAACCTGTGTTTGCGCGGTTTAATTCACCATTTCAGCTTTGGTTTCTTCGTCGAAATGAAATTTGGATTGAAGTTAATGAATAGGCTAATTTTTGACGGGCAATTATCGTGGAGTGTTTTATAAAAAGAGTTTTTAAGATAATTTTAATTTTTATGACTGCCGGCTGCAGTACGACTGGAAGCCAATTGAAAAGCGTTGAAAAGGTCGAAATCAACAAATTTATGGGAGACTGGTACGTACTCGCCGGCCGATTTACTTTTCTCGAAAAAGACGTCCACAACGCTTTGGAAACTTACACTTGGAACGAAGACAAAGAGCGTATCGATGTTGCTTTCACCTACAACAAAGGCTCAATAACCGGTCCCAAAAAATCTATTCCACAAAAGGCTTGGATATATAATCAAGAGACCAAGGCTCATTGGAAGGTTTCACCACTTTGGCCATTCAAATTTGATTACCTCATTCTAGCTCTAGATGAGAACTATCTATGGACGGCAATTGGTGTGCCCAGCCAAAAATATTTGTGGATTATGGCTCGTAATTGGAAAAACCCAGATTTTGTTATCGAAAAGGCGATCAAGAGTTTAAATGAAATTGGCTACGACACCAAGAACCTTATTAGAGTTCCGCAGGAATGGCCCTAGGCTCAAGACTTCAAGTACTTTTGCTAGGTTTGATCATTAAGACCCCCAACTTCCAGTATGTAAGAAATGACTCATCAATGGGGAAAAGTGCTCCACGCACCCATCTCGGATTCTAACAGATACGCCCTAGCAGAATGAGGAAGGTGTCGCGTATTGCATACTTAGTAACAAGCTCGATTGAAATGGATGCGACCGCATTTAGAAAAATTCGATGAAGCAAAATTGAACAGATGCCAATTGGCAGAAAACAATAATAAGAAAGGCCTACGATATGAATACGACAGTAGATCAGCTGAGAGAAACATTGCGAACACAGATGACAAAAATGGGATCACAGCTTGAAGAAATTAAATCTGATATTAAGAAGAGTGAAAAAGCTGACAAGTTAGCAATTCAGGCAAAGTTAAAAGCGGCCAAACTCGGAGTCAAAAGTATGGCAAAAGATGTGAGGGCGGCTGAGACAAAAGCAGGGAAGTGGATTAAGGCCAAAGAGAAATCTGGAGCATTGGTTATCAAAGGATGGAAAAATAAGTTTGAACAGGCAAAATTGGATCGTCATGCCAATCGAGCCGAGGACAATGCCTTGGCAGCCGTATCTCTTGCTGAGGCAAAGATTACGAACGCAGTTCTTGCGGCTTACGAGGCGATTGATGCTCGCATGGAAGCTGATGAGGTAAACGAGAATACTGGCTCTTCAGGCTACAATAAAAGCAGCTCGGGTAAAAAAATGCGCCCAACAAAAGGAGTATAAAATGAAAAGAAAAATCCCATTAGGAGATTCAGATGTGAAAAGCTCGAAAAACCATCACGACACGATCTCAGAGCAAGAATTTACAATTCAGGAGCGAGGAGCTTCAACAGATCCACAAGAAGACAGTCCTGGCGATTCTGAGAAAGATGCGGGAGAGGAATTCTTGGTGGGTATGAACTATCAGCCTTTGGATACGGCGGCTTTTGATGATGACGAAAAAATTCAAATTGAAGGGGCTATTATGGAGCGGCCGAATGACCTCGCTATCAAACCGGAGGAGCCAAAATTTAGAATTCCAAGCTCCGCAATGGTCAAGTCCTCAGAGCAGCCGGCTCCATGGCAAGACAAAGACCGCACCACCAGCCGCAATTAATTGAAAAGTCCGAGCGGACGTAAAAAAAGTGGAATTAGAAAAGAGTAAGTATCACTCTTTGAAAGAGGCGCTTTGACGCGTAAACCCCGATTAATTTTAGACAGTGCGACCCAGAGTCCAGTAGGAGGCGGTACCCAAATTGCACATTGAAGAAATCGATCAACTAACAAAGGAGACTTTTATGTTCAATTTCTTGTAACTGCTCAGGTCCCTCGAATCG
>JAYUEB010000650.1:0-3329 GCA_043739525.1 Bdellovibrionales bacterium | reverse complement strand
AACTGTGTAAGTAGCCAGTACAGGTTGAAAACCCGAAAATGTCGAAAGAATAGACTTCATATTGTAAGACTTAAAAAGGCCTAAAGTTTTTGTCGTATCGTCTGATGTGATCGTAATGATCGCCGCCATTGCATATGAGTCACTTTTTGAAATACTCCATTGAGCCTCTGTCTCATCTCCGGCTTCATCTATCAACTTTGCTTTGCCGTCAGCCAAGAACATAATTTTAGGCTGTTGTTTTTTGTATCGAGGAGACTTCTGAAGGTAAAGCGTTGTGCCGGTCAAAACATCAGGCAACATTTGAAGGGTGGCGTCGCTCATTCGCGAGAACAAAGCCGTTTTCGCAGCTTTTAAAACAAAGTTGTCTGAAGATAGCTTATCCAAATTTGGATACATCTTTAAAACCTCATCAATCGTGGCACTCTTATCTAACTCATTGGTCGATTTCATGTGATACGTGATATTTGAGAACACAGATGAATCGACAAGACTTTGAATTTCAGCAACGGCAAATTGCTCTGTGCATTTTGTATTTGGATCAAAGGTCGTCGAGGCGATTGCATCTGCCAGCGCCATTTTTGATTTCTCAACGAGAGCATAAGCGATCATTTTTTTCTGAAAGCTATCAGGAATTTCTTGAGTCTGAGACATCGCCAGCTGCGAAACTAAAACTCCCGACAAAATCGCTACTGAAAAAATAGATACTTTCATAATCTCTCCTAAAAATATTGAGCGGCAAAAGTAATGCAAAAAGCGGCAATCGTTATCAAAAAGTTATTCATTTTTCTATCGCCAATTTCAATTCTTTCGCATTGAGGATAAAACCAATTTAGTTTGCAAGACAGACGCCAAAATCACTTCCAAATTTCGAGCCGCCCACGACAATTTGGTCATGGGCGAGTTAGAAACTAAAGCTCAATCAACCGCCGCCGCCTGCAGAGCTTCCGCCGCCACCTGATTTTCCACCGCCGTAGATATGGCATTCTTGACGTGGCAACAATTGACCAGATTTAGAAACTTTCAAATAACAGCTGTAGCGAGTGTACGCGGGCGGAAGATTGCGTATCGGCACTCCGTTATCCGTCATGTCTTCTTGGCTCATCTCAGGAAGCTTTTCACAGAAAATGAGTTTCTCTTCTCCAGATTTTCCGTTACCGAAAACTCTCTCTCCAGAGTCCTGCTTCACCCACAAGAAGTTGTAAAGCTCTTCAGCGACTCGTCCATTAATTTGAATCTCTTCAAATGGAAGATTGTTGCGATTCTCGTCCTGACATTGAGACGGATATGCGTAGATTTCGCTTCCAAAGTTTTTCGGATAAGCCGCATCGATCATGCTTTTTGGTTTTAATATTCTTTCAATCAGGTCTTTGAAGTAATTCGGAGATGCGAAATGATTTGTTAAAGGACCGAAGGATCCTCTTCGAGAGATCTGGCCAATCGAGCAGTAGTTTTCTCCGCAATTGACAGGTGAATTTTGTTCGTTTGACGTCTGGCTTGATGCGATTTCTTTAGCGGCTTCGCCCGTGATTACTAAAACCGCGTTTTGTCCATCCCGCTGAAGATATGCTGTACCCGATTCCTCGATCGCGATCACACCAGGTGCGACTTCGTGCATAGCAAATGCGGAACTATTTCCGAGGGCTAAGAAAGCCAAAGCTAATATATACTTTTTCATTTTTACTCCGTGTTTATTGGTTAATTGCAAATGTCGTGTCATCGAGGCTTAAGATAAACCCAAATTTATCGCTACGCATTATTATTTTTATAAAATTATATGCTTAAGTCTTTATTTATTATAAAGTATTGTATAGCTATGGATAATGATTGGGTTTTTTCGATTGAAGAATACAGAGAAATTCTGAAAAAGAAGCTCGCAGACGAAGCTTCTCTCAGAGGCTATCGAACGTCTCTCGCAAAAGCTGGTGGATTTCAACCGGCATACCTCAATCATATTTTAGCCGAAAATGCCCATCTTACGCCCGACCAAGCGGTCGCTCTTTGTGACTTTTGGGGCTTCAACACTCTTGAGTCCGACTACTTTATGAACCTTGTTTATCTGGCGCGCGCGGCGACCCCACGACTCAGTGAAAAATTGCTCAGACGTTTGGACACGATTAAAGCGGAGCACTCAAATAGTCGCAGATCACGTCTTTCACATGAAACCTATTCACCCGAGCGCGCGATAGAATATTATTTGGATTGGGAAATCTCGGCAGTTCATGCTTGTCTCATGGTTCCTTCTCTAAATAATTCACTTGTGATTTCACAAAGATTGAAACTCGATGAGAATCGAGTACGCAAAGCACTCTCACTTTTACAAGAACTTGGGTTTGCCGTGCGAGAACAAAATATTTGGAAATCGACGACTCGATTTTTGCACGCTGCTGATGAGAGCAAATTTGCACGTCTTCATCATATGCACTGGAGAACGCGAGCGACTGAGTACATACAATCGCAAAGTTATTTTCCGGAAAATCTTCACTACACTTCTGTTCACTCGATAAGTCGGGATGATTTCTTGAAGACACGAGATCTCCTTAAGGCTTGTATTAAGGAATCCCGAGCCATCGTAGCTCCATCTCCTGAGGAGACAGTGGCTTGCATTAATATAGACTGTTTTGAACTCTAGCTTTGCCGAAGTCATGGCTTACAAATAGAAATTTACCTGTGCAAAAATAAGTTCGTCTGAGCTGCGATACTTTTGCCCATATAGAGACCTAATACTTTTTCGCAGGTTTATAATTGTGGCTTTTCAATTCCACTTGCGAGGCGTTCCGCTCGAGTCTTCTGGTCTTCGTTTCTCGAGTATTCGTAACAATTTTCATGCGGAAGTTTCATTCAGTAAAACTTTTGACCCCGAAGCCTGTCGTCTCTTTGCCCGGCGAAACCACCAGCGCGCTATTTCACGGTCCTCTGGCTGCAGATTTATCATCGTGCTAGCCTTGTGCCAAATTATTTGGAAAATTCAGGAAATTTAGAAGAATAATTTCAAAAAATTGCCCCTCAAAATATATTTGTTTAGTCCCTATCGTAAAGATAGACTAGTCGGAAATATCCGACAGAGAGCATGTCCCTTACCCTTCACAGTTTATTTGAAGATGCCAAAATTAAAGAGATACAAAAAATAGTAACCGCCCGTTTAAGTCCGGCCCGCAACCCCGCCCTACTTACAAGCGCAATAAAATCCCGCAAATAAAGTATGGATAAAAGAGCCACAAGTCAGTGGCTTCGCAAAGCAATTAGATGCGCTTCCTCCCTGTGAACAGACATTATGTGCGGTGTAAATGTCGAAAGCGACATTGTAACGTCCCCAGTTTTCCATCCAGTGA
>JAYUEB010000649.1:0-10020 GCA_043739525.1 Bdellovibrionales bacterium | reverse complement strand
TTTTATGTGAAGCACAGTTGCTTCCTGGAGTTTTACTTAAGAATGAAGGTCTGAGATTTCGGGACGAGTGGGTTGATCTGAAAATTCGAAATGCGTCTTCTCATTTTTCTTCTGGCGCCTCTGGTACTTTGAGACTTCCAATTGCTCACGGAGATGGGCGATACTTTATCAATTCCGATGGCCTTAAAAAGCTTCATGATCAAAATCAAGTTTGGTTTACCTATCAGAGAAATCCCAACGGCAGTATCGAAGATATTGCAGGTGTTATGAATGAAAATAAAAACGTCATGGCTCTCATGCCACATCCTGAGCGAGCGATCTTTGAATGGATGGGAAGTTGTGATGGAGCGGTGTTTTTCACATGAAGACCAAAATCGATTCAAATGTTGAGGCAAAACTTAAAAAGTACCGCATCTCGCATGAAGAATTAGGGATGATCGAAGATCTTTTGAAAAGACCTATTAAAGAAATTGAATGGTCATTGTTCTCTGCCATGTGGAGTGAGCACTGCTCTTATAAATCGAGCAAAATTCATCTTAAAAAACTTTTTAGTCGTTCAAAGCGAGTGATGCAAAGTTTTGGTGAAAATGCCGGGGTTATTGATATTGGACATGGCGAGCGTATTGCCTTTAAAATGGAAAGTCACAATCATCCAAGTTTCATCGAACCTTACCAAGGGGCTGCGACAGGAGTCGGTGGAATTTTGCGCGACATCTTTACCATGGGTGCCCGTCCGATCATGCTGGCGAATTATTTATGTTTTGGTCAAAGCAAAGCGTCGCGCATGAAGGCTTTAGTAGATGGAGTCGTTCGAGGCATCGGCGGATACGGAAACTGCGTGGGTGTTCCGACGGTCACAGGCCAGACCGAGTTTCACTCCTCTTATAACGAAAATATATTAGTAAATGCTTTGGCAGTAGGCCTGTTTCGCGAGGGCGAAAAGATTCATCTTTCAAAAGCAAGTGGCGTTGGCAATTTTGTTGTCTACGTCGGAGCTAAGACCGGTCGTGATGGAGTGATGGGCGCGAGCATGGCCTCTGATTCTTTCGAGGCAGGATCAAGTGCTAATCGTCCGACAGTTCAAATCGGTGATCCATTTTTTGAAAAGCTCCTCATCGAGTCTTGTCTTGAAGTGATGAAGGCAGATCTCGTTGTTGCTATTCAAGATATGGGAGCGGCAGGACTTACCAGTTCGAGTTTTGAAATGGCGTCTAAAGGTGGCGTCGGATTTGATATTAATTTAGATTTAGTTCCACTTCGGGATATGAGTATGACCGCCGAAGATATTCTGTTGAGCGAATCTCAAGAGCGTATGTTGCTGGTTTGCGAGCCGTCAAAATTAAAGCCGATTCAAGATATTTTTTCTCGCTGGGGTTTAGATGCTTGTAAAATTGGAGTCGTAACTGAGAGTAAGAAAGTTAAGCTCTCTTACAAAAATGAACTCTTAACTGAGATTGATCCTGCAGTTCTTGTTGATGATGTTCCTCTTTATCAGAGGCCTTATGAAAAATGGCAGGCTCATCATCAAAAAAATTCCCATGAGGAGTGGAAGAAAACTTTACCTCAGGTGAGTGATGCCAACTCTTATTTAAGAACTATTTTGAAATCTGAAACTGCTTGCTCTCGAGATTGGGTCTACAAACACTACGATCAACGAGTCGGGGCACAAACCATTTTTGACTGCGCTGAAAACTTTGGCGTCGTAAGACTTCCAGATTCAAAACGGGCTTTGGGGTTAGTGCTAGGTTGCAGGCCTTCGGTGATGCGAATGGATGCTCGCATCGGCGGAATTGACAGCATTGCCTATCCTGCACTTCAGCTGGCAGCCAAATCATTTGAAACTCTCGCTGTGACAGATTGTTTGAACTACGGCAACCCACAAAAACTCAATATTATGACAGAGTTTGTTGCGAGTGTTTCTTCGATGAGTGAAATGTGTGAGGCGATCTCAGCACCCATTATTAGTGGTAACGTGAGCTTTTATAATGAAACCAATGATCGTAATATTACCTCAACTCCTGCGACAGGTCTTGTGGGTCTTCGAGAGAATATGAATCGTATTCCAAAATCACATTTTACCTCTGAGGGTGAAAAGATCTTGATTTTTGAATTTGATGGCATTTCAAATGGCGAATACTTTACCGGCGATCTTGATATTCAAAAATTAAAAGATTTTATCTTTGCGAATTTGAAAATCTCAATGCATCCGTCAATCACGGCTTCAAGAGTCGTGGGCAAAAATGGTGTAGGATATGCTTTATCTCGCATGTGTCTGGGCGGCGTCGGAGCACAAATTGATTTGAAGAACATCGATGCACAGCTCTTATTCTCTGAAAAAATGTACCAAGTGATTTATGTGACAAAAGATGCCGCGAGTTTAGCTCGTGATACAGGCTTCATTTTCGAGTCTGTCGGGACTACTGGTGGAAAGCGTCTACAGGTGAATAAAATTTTAGATCTTTCGGTTGATGAAATCTCAAAAGATTATCAATCGGGATTAGGAGCCATCTTTGAGTTTTAAAGACGAGTGCGGAGTCTTTGCTATCTGGAATCACCCTGAAGCTGCGCAAATGACTTACTTGGGGCTCCGTGCACTTCAGCATCGCGGTCAAGAGTCTGCAGGAATGGTCACACTTGATCATGGCCAGCAACATTCGCATAAAGCTTTAGGACTGGTTGACGAGGTTTTTGATCAAAAGAGTCTGGATCGCCTCGTTGGAAAGTGTGCAATCGGCCATGTTCGTTACTCAACGACGGGTGGTAACATTTTGGGAAATGCCCAACCACTCACAGCATCTCTCTTCAATGGTCCAATTGGCGTTGCTCATAACGGAAATTTTGTAAATGCAGATAAATTGAGGTCTGAGCTTCAGGCGGAAGGTTCGATATTTCAAGGAACCAACGATACCGAGGTCCTTCTTCACATGATTGCTCAAAATCGTTCTCAGGATTTGCTTGAGTGTCTTGATTCCTCTTTTTCTCGAATTGAAGGGGCCTATTCGCTCACGGTTTTGTCTGGCAATGCTCTCTATGCCGTGCGAGATCCTTTTGGATTTAGGCCTCTCGTTTTAGGTCGGATCAAAAATCCAGACGGCACAAAGACTTTAGTGATTGCAAGCGAGACTTGTGCGTTTGATTTAATTGGAGCCACTTACGAAAGAGAAATCAAACCAGGTGAAATATTTTGGATTGATGACAAAGGCGAACATTCGATACAAATGAAAGCGAAGTCATCTAGGCGTGCGCAATGTATTTTTGAACATGTGTATTTCGCAAGACCTGATTCTCTCGTTTTTGGTCGAAGCGTTTATGAAACTCGAAAACGTGCAGGCGAAATTCTTGCACGCGAGAACCCAACTGAGGCTGATATTGTCGTACCTGTTCCCGATAGCGGAGTTCCAGCAAGTATTGGTTATTCTCAAGCTAGTCGTATCCCTTTTGAACTTGGTATCATCCGCAATCATTATATTGGCCGAACCTTTATTGAGCCCAAACAAGAGATTCGAAGCTTAGGAGTGAAGATTAAGCTGAATCCTCAAGTTGAAGTATTAAGAGGGAAAAGAGTGATTGTCATTGATGACTCTTTAGTACGAGGTACGACCAGTCGTAAGCTCATTGCTCTCATTCGTGGAGCAGGAGCAAAAGAGGTTCACCTAAGAATTGCAGCTCCGCCAACTCGCGGGCCATGTTTTTACGGAGTTGATACGCCACAAAAATCGGAGTTGATTGCGAGTCAGAAATCAATTGAAGAGATTTGCCAGTACGTCGGAGCGGATAGTTTAAAATATTTGTCGCTGCCTGGACTACTCGAAAGCGTTAAAGGCCAAGAACAAGATTTTTGTGCTGCTTGTTTTGATGAAAAATATCCGACACCTATTGAAAGCAAATGATGAATAAGACTATATACGGCCCACTTGTTGATGTAGTTGCGCCTGCGTGGAAATGTCATCCCAAAGATCTCAAAAAAGGTATGGAACTTATTCTATCTTGGGGTCTTCATTCAAGACATCCAAAAAATATTTTTAATTCAAAAAGTTTGTTTAGCCAAGATGATGCCACTCGATTTGATTTTTTAAAATCTGCTTTGACTAATAAAGAGTCTGATTTTGTTTGGTGTGTGCGTGGAGGTTTTGGTTCGATACGTTTGATCCCGCATCTTTTACGTCTTCGTAAGCCATCTCGTAAGAAACTTTTCATTGGCTTAAGCGATATTTCGACGCTGCATTTATTTTTAAATCAAGTTTGGGATTGGCCAACGATTCATGGCCCGATGCTGGATCGACTTGGCGGGCGACCTCCTCCACCCAGATATCAAAAGGAACTTCGCGACCTGATGACAGGGCGAACTGATGAGATCACCTTTGCAAATTTAAAACCTATGAATGCAGCAGCTCGCAAAAGACGAAATATTCGAGGTAAGGTGAGCGGCGGTAATCTCATTACACTTCAATCTTCTGTTGGTACAAAAATCGAATGGCAAACGCGCAACAAAATTTTATTTTTAGAAGAGATCGGCGAACGCGGCTATCGCGTCGACCGAGTCTTAGAGCATTTTAGACAATTGGGAATGTGGTCGCATCCAAAAGCTTTAGTCTTCGGGGACTTCACAGGTGGGCAAGAGCCTAGTGGTAAAGACTTTGTTCCTCGAACTCTAAAGGAGTTCGCGGAGAGCCAGAGCTTTCCGATTTTTAGAGGTATTCAAAGCGGACACGGTGTGATTCAAAGACCAGTACCCCTTAATACCGAATCGACATTAGCAAACGGCAAGCTCACATGTGCATGGCCAAAGATCAAATGAGTAAAGACAAAGTCTTTTTAGAAAAGCTAGGTCAATCTTACCTTGGCGCAACTCCTGGCTTGCAAGTTCAGGCCTATTTAGGTGGCCGAAAAAAAATTGATGTTGCTGCCGGTGAGGATTACCCGTTCTATGATTGGGCATCGCTTACGAAAATTGTTTTTTCTGCTAGCCTTCTCATGAATCTTTATGATCAAAAAAAGCTACGGCTGAATTCAAAATTGAGTTCGCAAATCTCTTGGTATCAAAGAGAACACGTTCTTAAAAATTTACTTTCGCACTCTGCAGGCCTTATTTGGTGGAAGCCGTATTATAAAGAAATTGACTTGAGCCTGACTCCAGAGCAAAGGTTTGCCCAGCTTGAGCAAATTATTTCAAGTTCGCCAATATTTGAAGATTTTAAAACTCCCGGTCCACACAAAGCTGTTTATTCGGATCTCGACCTCTTTATTTTAAGTTTTTTCTATACGAAATTGACCGGTCAAACTTTGTTAGAGTTATGGTCAGATCAAAGAGATCGTTTTGGATTTAAGACCACCAATTTTCACTATCTCAACAAGCCCATTTACAAAAAAGATAAATATGCCCCAACCGAAAATTCAGAATGGCGCGGAAAGACCATGCAAGCTGAAGTGCATGATGAGAATACTTGGGCTCTTGGCGGGATCGCTCCGCATGCAGGTCTTTTTGGTGAAATTGATGAGTTAAGTAACTGGGGCCTCAAGCTTCGTAAAGGAATGCGGGGTTCAGACGTTAAAGGTTTTGCTAAGAGCGATACCGTTTTGAAGTTTACCAAACGTGCTATTCAAAGAGAACTTGGCGACTGGGCGGCTGGATTTATGATGCCCACTAAAGGCAAAGCCAGTTGTGGAAAATATTTTGGGCTGAGCTCAGTTGGGCATACAGGTTTTACGGGTACGTCTCTGTGGTACGATCCGAAGAGAGATTTGCTTATAACGATCCTATCAAATCGAGTTCACCCAACTCGTGACAATCAAGAGTTCGCAAAACTCAGACCTCTCTTGCACGATTGGGTTGTTGAGTCTTTGTCGTGAAAAAGTTTGATTGTCCGCACTTTAAGCTCTGTTCGGGATGTGAACCTCTGGCCGTTCTCTTAAGTGATCAACAAAAAATGAAGATTGATCACTTTATGCTTCAAGCAAAAACCCATAACATTTTAAAAAACGAAGATAAAGTTAGGCTTCATGATTTGGGCGAAGGTTTTTTGCGAACAAGGCTTGAACTCACATGGAGTAAAGATCATTGGGGATTTTGGTCTAAAGAGAAAAACGAGTTACTTGCGATTGAAGAATGTCATCAAATAGATCCTTTGCTTAACGATTTTTATCAAAAATTTAAAAAGATTTCTTGGCCGATGCAAAAGGCCTCGATGAGACTTCGAATGAGCCCGAAAGGCCAATTTGGTATTTGGCTCGATCTTGCAAATGAAGATGTGCGTGATCTTTTTGAAACTAAAGTTGAACTTTTAGAATGCCTCAAGATTGGCGAAGTTGAAGTTGGTCAGAGAAGAAAGCGACTTTATTTTGAAGAGGGAAGGTTTCGTTTAAAGGATCCGGTTTATGAGAACTGGATTTCAACTTATGTCGACGGGCGTGAAGTATTTTTAGCAAGCCTCATCGGTGGATTCTCTCAAACAGGCCCGCGTGCGAGTCAAGTGATTGCAAGTACACTCGAGAAGCTACTGGAGCAAATGAATTCAATTTACATCTTAGAGTTTGGCTCTGGTTTTGGAACTTTGACCTTACCAGCTTCAGGCCAAAATAAACGAAAAGTTTTAGCACTCGAGGTCGATGAGCGATCAGTCGAAGCACTTAAGCTAAGTCTTGTTAAAAACAAAATTGATTCTGTTGAAGTTTTACGAGGAGATTTTCAAAGAAGGAAATTTTCAGACAAAAGATTAAAAGAAGTTGATACTTACTTGGTGAATCCTCCGCGATCGGGAGTGCAAGATCTCTTGCTTGAAATTCCACCTAACGTCAAAAACCTCATCTATATGTCTTGTTTTGAAGAGAGCTTTTTTAAAGATTCGGCAAATCTAAAAGCGCAGGGATTTGCGATGAATGAAGCTCATCTTATTGACCAATTTCCTCAGACTCCTCATACTGAATGGATGACGGGTTGGTCACGACCCTAGACGTATGGCCAGGAGACCAAAATGAAAATTAATTTGAAGCCAGGAAGCCACGTTCACTTGATGGGGATTTGCGGAACAGCGATGGCCTCACTCGCAGGTCTTTTGAAAGATCGCGGCTATAAAGTGACAGGCAGTGACCAAAATGTTTATCCACCAATGTCGACACAACTTCAAAATCTTGGCATTGAAATCATGCAAGGCTACAAAAAAGAAAATCTCACGCCACGACCTGATCTTGTGATAGTCGGTAACGTCATATCAAAAAAATACGAAGAGGCTGAGGCACTTTTGGCTACTGATATTCCTTACACAAGTTTACCAAATGCTATGGGCGAACTAGTGATTGCTGACAGACACTCAATTGTTGTTGCCGGCACCCACGGCAAAACCACAACGACTTCTCTCACTAGTTTTATTGCCGAATCAATGGGACTTAAACCTGGATTTTTAATTGGTGGTATTCCTAAAAACTTTTCTGTTTCTTATCAGCTGCCGAAGGGTGATTGGTTTGTCATCGAGGGCGATGAGTACGATACGGCTTTTTTTGATAAAGTTCCAAAGTTTATCCATTATCGACCTCGCTCGGTTATTTTGACGAGCATCGAGTTTGATCACGCAGATATTTATCGTGATCTTGATCACGTCAAAGAAGCCTTTATTATGCTCTTGAAATTAATTCCTGAAGACGGTCATCTCATTTACAATGCCGAAGATGAAAATATTAAGAGTATTTTGAAGCACACGAAATGCAAAAATATTAAAGGCTATGGTACAGAAAAGGGCGACTACCAAGCTAAATCTGTTGTCGTCGATGGAATCAAAACCCATTTTGAAATTCATCATCAAAGTCATATTGCCCAAGTTAAACTTCAGATGCTAGGCGACTATAATATTAAAAATGTGACTGCGGCCTATGCTCTGTCGCAAGAACTTAAATGGGACGAACCAAAAGTTCTTGGCGCCATTTCTAAATTTGAAGGTGTCAAACGTCGTCAAGAAATTATTGGTACACCCAATAATATTACAGTAGTCGAAGATTTTGCTCACCATCCAACAGCCGTGAAAGAAACTATTCTCAGTATTCAAAAACGATTTCCTAAAGGAAAGGTCTTTTCTATTTTTGAAGCTAGATCAGCAACCAGTAGAAGAAAAGTCTTTCAAAAAGATTATGTCGATGCGTTTTCGAAGGCCCAAGTTGTATTGCTGCCACCACCATTTAATCAGTCAACTATCGCAGAGAATGACCGATTTTCAATAGACGAATTAATCTCGGATTTGCGTAAGCAGAAGGTCGATGTGTCGCTCTGTACGAGTACGGACGACATTGTTACCCAAGTGAAATCACGAGCACGTCCCGGCGACGTCGTTCTCGTTATGAGTAACGGCGGTTTCGACGGGATCTATAAAAAGTTACTTGAATCTCTATCTCAAAAATAAAGTTTTACAGGCAAAAGATCAATGCACAGTAATTTAGCCTTAGAAACTGGATCGTGAACAATGATCGAGACAGCCTCAGGTCCGGCTACAAAACTTCGTTCAGTGTTAATGCCGCCATTTCCATCCATATCAGTTGTAAAGCTAAGCCAGATCTCATTGGATTCAACTGAAGTCGTAATTGTTGAATCTATTTTGTAGTGTCCGCCGGCGCCTTGGGCGCAAGGCAAAACATGTACATGAGAAGGATAGCTGATGCCCTTTTGAAGACCATTAAATTGAGTCGTAATGTTGGTCGAATTGTCCTCGCGTACCATAGTTGCAAAGCCCTGAGCTTCGCCATATCCGGCATCGGCCCCAGCTTGAAGGATTTGGACTTTTCCGTAAGAAACCTTGGCAGGTGGCGTATCTGCTTTCGCAAAAGTGAATGTCATGAGGATGAGTAGAAATAGACTGGTTTTCATGTTTTCTCCTTAGTTTAAGTTTCAAAGTTTTTATTTCGACAGAGAAAAATTTGACCTCAATCTAGTTGAATAGCAAGTTGGATTTCTGTTTCGAAAATTAATTCGTAGCAATAAGCTTCACGGGACTTAATGACAATCCCGCTCCTTAGACTTAGAATCTAGCTTATGCAGCAATTTGGTGAAAAACGCGAAGGTTATACGTATACGGACCGCCCTGGAGCGTACGCAATTATTTTTAATCCCCAAAGGCAAATTGCGATCGTTGAAACTCCAACTGGCTTTTTTCTTCCTGGCGGTGGAATCGAAAAAGGTGAAAGTCCTGAGCAAGCTCTTAAGCGAGAAATCTTGGAAGAAATTGGAATGAAAACCAAAGTCGTCAGTAAGCTGGGTGAGGCTGCCCAATATCTCTATTCTCGAATTGAAAAGCGTGCTTTCAATAAACTCGGGTATTTTTTTATCGCAGAACTTATCGGACCTCCAGGAGAAGCTACAGAGACCGAACATTGGCTTCTCTGGATGAGTGAAAAAGATGCGCTCAAAAAACTGAATCACGAGTTTCAAAGACACATGGTTGCCGAGGCCTTGAAAGTTTAAATATGAAAATTCGATTCATCTCTGTTTTTGCGATTTTACTTTTTTCTCACTCCTCTTTTGCAAGGTGGATGAAGGCTGAAGAAGCTGATGTTTCAATTTTAGAAGAAACAGTCAAAATTGAGGTTAAGAGCGATGGGTCTGCAAAATATGATCAGGTTGAAAGAGTTAAAATTCTGAATGAGACGGGGCGAGCAAATTGGGGAACGCGACACTACAACTATTATCCTAAAAATTCGCGATTTAAGGTGGTAAAGGCATCGACCCAAATTGGCGAGGTGACGTATCCGGTTGATCGTCACGACATTGTCGATACCGAAATAGATGCAACTGAAAATGGCTTTGATGAAACAAGACAGGTGCTTGTTCCGTTTCGGCAAGTGGTTGTTGGAAGCACGGTTTCAATCGAATCAAGTAACGATATTTTTCGCCCGGCCTTCAAGGGTGAATTCTCGGATCGCTTTTATGCCGGATATTTTTTTCTGCAACAGCATCTCAACGTCGAAATTACCTCTGAGCGCCCTTTATTTTTTGAGTTCAACGATCCACATTCTCAATTTGAATTTATCAAATCAGAAAAG
>JAYUEB010000648.1:0-3335 GCA_043739525.1 Bdellovibrionales bacterium | reverse complement strand
ATTGGTTACGATATCTTTTGCACTAATCTCTGAGGGTTTGTAAGTCACCTTACCGCTAATAATTGAAGAGACGTCGAGTAAATCCCCAATCAAACCAGTTTGAGCTTTTGCATTTCGATAAATGGCATCCACGGAACCCATTAGCTCATCAATGTTTATTTCGCGGGCCTGATCACGTAAAATTTCTGCGTGTCCCTGAATCACATTCAGCGGACTACGTAGTTCGTGAGAAAGCGTCGCCAAGAATTCATCCTTCACTCGATTCAAATTTTGAGCCTCTCGATAGAGGCGCGAGTTTTCAATCGCAAGTCCTGCTCTCTCACTTAAATCTTCGGCGAGTCGCATGTCGGAGAGACCATAGGTGCGTCTTGAAAGATCCGTCATCATGAGCACTAAGATACCTAAGATTTTTCCTCGAGAGCGAATAGGAGCACAAATGATAGATCGAAGACCCAGATCTAAAATCGCCTGATAATGCTCTTCACTATGAGCACCTTGTCGCAGAACTTCTGGATTCAACTCAGAAACCATCTCCGCCTGACCGACTCTCGCAACTCTTGCCACCAGACCTGGCGAATCTAGATTGAGTGGATAGCGCTCGTAGAGACTCATAGTTACTTTAAATTTCTCAGGGTCTCTGTGCGAGACCGCTACCTGCTTGAGACTTCGATCATTTTGAACTAGCTGAACCGAACACCAGTCCGCAATAGCTGGAACCGAGAGCTTCGTCAAATTACTTAAGTTTGCTTCCATGTCGAGAGAGGAGCCAAGCAGAGCACTGGCTTTAGCCAGAAAATTCATTCCCTCGGCTGCCTTCTCAGCCTCTTTTTTTGCGAAATTCGCCTGAATGAGCTGAAGGCGCTCTTCTTCTAATTTTTTTCTTTCAGTGATATCTTCGGAAATTCCAAGTAAATAACGTGGAACCCCGTTCAGATCATACATTGGGATCTTTTTGGTGTGGAGAGTCCTGGTTCCCTTGCTTTGGGTTGAAATATCTTCTTCTGGAATGTCCACAATTTGATTTCCAGAAAGGACAACGCGATCTTTCTCTTGAAAATATTGAGCTTGCTCAGGCGTGAAAAAATCAAAATCATTTTTACCAATGAGATCTTTTCTTGGAAGGCCGAGCAAATCTTCACCGGCGCGATTGAATCTCACAAACCTAAGCTCTTCGGCATCCTTCACAAATATCATGTTCGGAATATTTTCAAGCAAAGAGTCGAGAAACGAATTGGCTTGAGTCAGCTGTTTTGTCCGCTCTTGAACTTTGGTTTCAAGAGTTTCTTTGGATTCTTGAAGTGCTTGCTCTGTACGCTTTTGATCTTCGATGTCTGTGACCGTGCCAATCCACCTACGGATATGACCCTGACCATCTATATCTGGGACTGAACGACCGAGATGCCAGCGGTAAACGCCATCGCTTCTTTTTAATCGATATTCGAGTGACCAAGTTTGTGCCGAGGCACTCGCATTTTTCCAACTCATCATAACAGTCTCAAGGTCATCGGGATGAATAGCCGAAGCCCAACCATCCGAAGTTATTTTTTCTGAAGAACTCCCCGTATACTCATTCCATTTTCGATTCATATGAATGAGATTTGCCTCGAAATCCGCAACAAAAATAATTTGCGGAGCCGAATCGGAAAGTGAGCGAAACTTCTCTTCACTTAATTTCGCACTGGCTTCAGCTTCAACCAGGCGAGTAACGTCCAAAGACAATCCACGCACTTCCCAGCCCTTACCATCTGCACGCTTGGCCCTTCTCAAGGCTGTGTGAAGCCAAAGAATGCGACCATCTTTATGAATAAAACGATGTTCTATAGCTCGACCGTTTCCATCGAGTGCGTCGTTGATTAATTTAACTAACTTTGCATGATCGCCTGTTGGAATTTTAGACAAAAAGAAATTGGGCTCAGATAGCCACTCTTCAATGCTATAACCAGTAATGAGACGCGTACGAGGAGAAACGAATGCGAGTTCTAAATTCTCAGGCTCTGCAGTCCAAATGATCGCGTGATCCATACTCTCAACGAGATCTTTATATTTTTCTTCAATCGCATGTCTTTGCTCAATTGCTGCCGAAGCGGCCATCGCCACTTGCCGCTTACGTGACTCATACAACTCAAGAAAAACGCCAATCTTAGCTCGTAAAATTTCGGGCTCAAATGGTTTATAAATGAAATCAACGCCCCCTACTTGATAAGCTTTCTTCAGATATTCGCGACTCTGATCAATAGCCGTTAAAAATATAATTGGTGGCCGAACGCCCAAAGCAATCTTGTGTATTCTGCTCGCGGTTTCAAAGCCATCCATCGATGGCATTTGAACATCCAAAAGGACAAGAGCCACTTCATTTTCCGAAAGGTAACGAAGTGCAGTTTCGCCCGACATAAACTTGACCAGTTTACATGGAAGATTTCGCAACGAGGCTTCAAGAGCAATGAGATTTTCTTCTCGATCATCAACCAAAAGAATTTGCGGAACTTTGGTTTTGGAAAGATCAGAATTTGGCAATCAAAACTCCTATATGAACAGGCTGGCAGCCCCTGATTTCTTTATGGTTTTATACGATTTGGCTGGCAAGAGCTAATAAATAAATGCCTTTGGAAAAGACTTTAAAGAGGTCATTTCGTACTGATTTTAAACACGAGTCTAACAATTTTAGGCCCGAAAATGCCCCTATCGCCACGAGCACTTAGCCCCGATTCTAAGAGGTTTAATCCCGTTTTTGCGGTATGGCGCTTGCTGAATAGATTATAAACCTCCCGAAGGAGAAATGCGATGAAATCCAGCCTTCCAGTTAACCTCCTCCTGCTCTTGGTCACTTCAGCCGCAATGGCAAAGGATCCAAAACCTGAGTTGTATCAAGAGTCAATTCCGGCTGGAGAGGCTCAGGAATTTGATGGCTACGCAAAGCAAATTCAACAAGTTCAGTTGAGTTTAGCAAAAGGAGTTCCGGTATCGCGTCCGCTTCATTCAAAGTCACATGGCTGCTTAAAAGGAACTTTCAAAGTAAATGAAAATATTCGCGAGGATTTGCGTAGCGGAGTTTTTCAACCCAAAGCGGAGTATCCGGTATGGGCAAGATTTTCAAACGCATCAGGTGCATCTAAATCAGATAAAGATCACGACATGCGAGGACTCGCTCTCAAACTCATGAAAGTAAATGGAAGCGGGATCCAAGATTTTTTAATGACAAATGGACCCGTGCATTTTGTTGCAAACGCAAAACAGATGATGGAATTTACCGAAGCAAAAGCCAGCGGAAAAGAAGCCTTCATAAAATTTTTAGCGACTCATCCTAAAACAGCATTAGTTCTTAAAAAGGATACGGA
>JAYUEB010000647.1:0-3335 GCA_043739525.1 Bdellovibrionales bacterium | reverse complement strand
TTGTAGCGCTAGCTACATTTGTACCTTCCAATGGCTCTGAATTTAAAGCACATCCTCAATCTGAAATTCGCCGTCAAGCAGAACGCCTTGGGCTGCCCATACACTTCATTGAGATTAATGAGCCCTACAAAAAATCTTATATCTCCTCTTTACTCTGGATAAAAGAAACGCTTGGCGCCTCGGCAGTCGTAACAGGTGATATTGACCTCGTGGGTGGTCTTCCAAACTGGATTCAAGACTGTTGCAATGGCATTGAACTTGGAGTTCTACGACCTTTGTGGATGAAGCCTAGAGATGTTATTATGCGAGAAATACTGTTGCGTGGAATCCAAGTCAAAATAACATGGATTAACCACTCTTCTATTCCGCAGAGTTGGTTGAATCGAATTATTGACTCCCAACTTCTCGAAGAAATGATGGCTCTCGCCCTTAGTACGGGAATTGATCTCGCCGGAGAAAATGGCGAATACCATACTATGACAGTTTGGACACCGGCCTTTAAATTTGAATAGGGACACTTAGCATTTAGCTACTGCATTCCCAATGGTATTCCAGGCATTTTCAATATCCTCCAATGTCGAACAGTATGGCGGCATCAGATAGACTGTTGATCCAAGTGGCCGAACGAAAACACCCCGCTCTAAACATTTTGAAAAAATTTGTCGCGAAGTACTTCCCCCATATTTTTCAGGCGAATCGAGATCGAAAGCTCCAATGGTTCCACACACGCGCGGTTGGCACATCGGCAATTTCAATGTCAGTTGTGCTAGAATCTTAGCGTGAAGTTCAGATATTGCATTCAGTTGCTTATGGACGGCTTCATCACGCCAGACTTCAAGATTTGCAAGAGCTGCGGCACAACTCAAAGCATTTCCAGTAAAGCTATGTCCATGAAAAAGCATTCTCTGCGTGCGTTGATCCAAAAATGACTCGAAAATTTCAGATCGAGTCATGGTCAATCCCATTGGTAAGAATCCGGCGGTAAGTCCTTTTGATAGACAAAGAAAGTCAGGAATGAAATTAACTTGTTCGAAGGCAAACATCGAACCTGTGCGGCCAAATCCGGTCATGACCTCGTCGAAAATCACAAGAATACCTTTCTGCCGAGCAGCCTCACAGATAACTCTAACAGCCTCCTTAGGCCAGACGACCATTCCACCAGCACCTTGAATCAGTGGCTCCAAAATAACTGCGCAAATTTGATCCTGAAATTCATCTATTTTTTCGAGAAAGTCAGATGTCCACATTTCCAAAGAGTCATTTGTAGATTCACCTTGACGGCATCGTATGATATCAAACAAAAGGTCTTTGTAGTTTTCATTGAACGGCCCTTTTTGACTGACGCTCATAGCGCCGCAAGTGTCACCGTGATAAGAGCGCTCGAAAGCGAGGAACTTATTGCGACTTCCGTGCCCACACTGCTGAGCATATTGATAAGCCATTTTCATGGAAACTTCGACGGCTGTTGAGCCGTTGTCAGAAAAGAACATTTTGTCCAAATCTTTTGGCAAGAATTGGCCTAGTAGATCTGCAAATTTTTCTGCCACAGAGTAAGTGAAGTTAGCAAATACCACTTGATGCAGAGATTCTAGCTGGCGATTGATTGCCTCCTTGATTCTTGGGTGCCCATGTCCGTGGGTGATGAGCCACCAACTTGAAATTCCATCAAAGACTTTTTGGCCTGATTCAAGATACAAGAAAGAGCCCTGAGCCGAGCGCACAGAAAGCGGCGGCTCCGCTGTCATTTCCTGCGTATATGGCCTCCATATTCGCATCAGATGTGACACTCAGAATTTTCTTGGATGGCACAACGTAGTGCCGTCAAAGTTTGTTCGAAAATCTCGCGCTCTATCTGAAGTAAGGATTCGATTCCAACTCCACGAGCTGAAAGCTCCATCCCTAAAATATTTTTTACCTCTCCAAGATGACGGGTTTCATCTAAAAGAATTGGCTTTAACGAGATCTTGAATTTTTCTTTCTGCAGAAGGCCTTCATACCTTTGATAAATATCAAGCGCCCTTTCTTCAATAAGCCATGTGACCAGACGATAAATCTCAAGTCTCGAATCTGTTTGGATTTTAGTCCCTGAAATTATTCTATTAGCAGCTTGATCCAATTCATAAAAGTAATTTTTGATGGCACGTTCTGATAAGAGAGTTTCGGTTGTGTAGCGGCGAAATTTTTTGCCGCCAAGTCTTATAGCAAGATGCTTAAAGTAAAGGGCATGACGTATTTCTTCCATCGCATGCGTTAGAATGTCGTCGTCTATTTCTTGGGTGTCGAGAGCCCTCATAATTTTTCTTGCCCCTCGATATTCTAAGTACGAAAGATTGTTAAGCCATTTGGCGTGAGTAGCCTCGTCTTTTATCACCTGACTTAAAAATTCATCTATGTGATCCATTCAAAGTTCTCCGTTCTAATAAGTTCACTGGCCTCTTTGAGAGCCCGCAATGATAAATTTTTAAGATAGGGAATTTCGCCGATCACCTTCACTCGGCCATACTTCTCTATCGCAATTCTATTTTCTGGATTGTGTTCACCTGCCATCACAACAGCAATTTGTTTAACAGAATGAGAGCGCAGGGCCTTCAAGGTGAGGAGTGTGTGATTGATTGTGCCCAAAGTTGAACGTGCAACCACAACAACAGGGCAATTAATTCGTGCGATTACGTCGATCATGAGTTCGTTCTCATTTAAAGGAACAAATACTCCGCCTGCCCCCTCGATGACCGTATCCCGAGGTGGTTGCTGTTTGCATATTTGTTCAAGCTCAATCTTGATATTTTTCTGATGAGCGGCCTGGTGGGGAGAACTTGGCTGTTTGAGGCAATAGGTTTCTTTATACACCCTGTCAGCTCCAATGAAGCGACTCACAAACTGAGTATCGGTCTCTGCGTCCGCTCCGGTTTGAACAGGCTTCCAATAGTGATACCCAAGTTTCAGAGCAAGCATAGTGGAGATCACGGTTTTTCCGATTCCCGTATCTGTGCCGGTTACAAATAAATTCATTCAAGAACCTCAGCAACGACGCACGCAAACTCACTGTAGAGAGCTGAATCATGAAAGGACTTGATGGTCACTCTCAGTCTCTCCGTCCCTTCAGGTACGGTGGGCGAGCGAATTGCACGCACGAAGAAGTTTTTCTTTTGTAGAACTTCTGCGGCTCTAACAACGCGCCCGTTACCACAAATGGGAATCGAAATAATATGCCGTGCCTCGCGGGTGACACCAACTTTTTTTAAATTGAGATTCATGGACTCAATATTTTTTGTGAGTTTCGTTCCATAGTTTGAATGGGCGTTAAGTTCCGTAAGCGCGGCCTTTGTTTGTACAAC
>JAYUEB010000646.1:0-3357 GCA_043739525.1 Bdellovibrionales bacterium | reverse complement strand
TATTTCGCTAATGACGCCAATTTTGTGGTTTCTATTTATTATTTCGGCAGTCCGAAAATATCTAGGTAAACTCTCTATTTTAAGCATACTGATAGCGGCGACCTTTGTTGCTTTTGCGACTTTGGATTATAGTTTTTTTTATGATTTTTCGGTTAGAAAATGGTTTAGTGTCGCCTGGTGGCCGCCTTATGTTGATCATGTGGGGCCTCAGAGTGTATCTCAAATCTTGGTCTTAGTTGGCCTCTATTTAACATATAAATATTCTTATCTCAGGCTTTTTTGTGGCGGAGTTTTTATTGCATTGGGATGCCTAGTGCACCCGGCGGTTGCGACAGCGCTTATAAGTATGGCGATTATCTTTGAAGTTTTGGATTTGTTTCGACGAAGATTGGTTTTGAACAGTTGCTTTATGTTACTAATCTTAAATATTTCTATATTGGTGCCAATCGTATTTTTGGCGCGAAACTTTCGAAATACAGCCAGTCTTTCCTATAAGCAGTTTACCTACATATATGCTATTTTAGCTCATTCTTCGCATTATTTTCCAAGAAGCTTTGGCACATTGTCTGGCTATACGTGGTGGGTAAGTTTTGGACTGAATATCCTTTTTCTTTTTGGACTATTATTTTTTTCGAAAATAAGAAAAATCAGCTTAAGTTGCTGGTGGAGTATTTCGGCTATTTGTTTCTATGTTGGAGCAATTTTTCTGCAATTTGCGTCAATAAGCTTTCTGCCATTTAAATCGCTAGTGGAGTTGGGACCATCGCGGTTTTCGTTTCTTGGTTATTGGTGGATTGTATTGACTCTGGCTGTATTACTATCTGAGCAAAAGACAAAAAGAGATCAAAGTATAGCGGATTTTTGCAGTCATGCAAAGTTTCTTTTTAGGCCAATATTTTTTATCTCACTTTTAGCATTACCTTTAATGGCATTTAAAGAAAGTAAATTTATAAAATTAGACCAGAAGTCGAATGGAATAATTTTATGGGCTTCGGGAGTAGAAGTTGATGCTGTCTTTGCTGTTCCTCATGGATCTTTAACTCAGGAAATTCCCAGAGTCGCGCATCGTGCCGTTTTTGCAGGGGCTGGCTTCCCATTTTCTGAAGATCAATTCGAAGAGTATCGGGTTCGAGAAAGTTCAATTTATGGAACATATGATGAGCGTCAAAAAATGGGAAATGTTTGGGTAGGAGAGCAAATGCTTAGGGCCTTCAGGAAGCTGCAGGCAGAAGATTTCTGTAAAATTGCAAAAATTCGCCGGTTAAATTACATTGTTCAAATCAACGACATTGGAAACACTCTAAAGAGATATGATTTTAACTACGGCGATGAAAATTATTTGGTCTATAGTATAGATAGACTGGGTTGCCGTGGGGGATGAAGTTGCGCAAGATTTTTTTGTATGATTTTTGTTTTTAGAGATTTAGGAGCTTAAAGTGCCAAATTTTTCATTGAGAGAATTTCGGGTTTTGTCGGTTTCATACTTGGTTTTAATATTGCTTCTATTACAGATATTTTTTTCATGTTTCTTATTAATTTATAAAGAAACTTGGGATGTTAAAGTATTTAATTTGGCCATTATTTTTGGTGTTTTTATAACTCTAGTCAATAGATTTGGCTTTGACTTTTTCTTGAAAAACAAGAGATCTCTTTTGTTTTTGATAATTGCAGTAGGATTTTTTATTCGGTTTTACTGGCATTTTTTTTCCGGTATTGAGCAAACTAGTGATGCGGCTTTTTATGTTCAACAAGGTCGAGAAATATTGGCCGGGAAATACTTTTTGTCGCCCTACAAACAGTCCGGTCCAGGAATGATGTCAGCCTTTTCAATGTGGATTTTTAAAAGTGAGTTAGAGTGGATTGCTATTTTACCAGTATTTTTTGTATCTGTAGCTTTTATTCCGCTCATTTATTGGCTCGGCAAAAATCTATTTGGGACAGTAGCTGGGGTTTTATCTGCATTTCTTTTTGCAATTTGGCCTGAGCCGATTCTGTACACCAATTTAGTCACTGCGCATTGGTATCAGGGTTTCTTTATATGTTTAGGCCTATGTTTTGCAACTCATCCGTTTCAATTGAATGAAGTTAAAAGAAAAATCAAATGGAATTCTACTTTTTGTTTTATTGCGGGCCTAAGCATTGGATTCTCCCAATATATGAGAGGCTCAAGTCTATTGTTTTTTGTCTCTTTTTTGTTAATTTTATATTTCTTGCAATTAAATTACTCCAAAGTATTTGCATTGATCTTAGGCTTTATTTTAATCACGGCGCCTATTTTAGTTTTTAATTGGAATCAATTTGAAATATTTTCTTTTAGTCCAGCTCAAAACTCAGGGATGTCCCTTTTTATTGGTACAGACATTGGGAGGCAGGGACACTATTATGATAAATATTGGGAAGATGTTGAAAAACAGGTGAGTTCAATGATTCAAGCTGGCACGCTAAATCCAAAGGCAAATTCCCAACACAATCTGAATCTAGCGGCCACTACTGTAGCCATTAAACGAATAATGGACCGGCCAATGGAAATGTTGAAGTTGGCAGGCCTTCACAAGATGCCCATTTTTTGGGCCGAACCAGCCAGTCTCGCATGGTCTTTGCCTGGTTCAATCCTTGAAAAAAGAAATCCCGAAATTTCAGTGAAAATATCAAGTGCGCATGAACGTAGCTTTGCAGCTTTAGTTCTATTGTGTTGCCTATCTTTGATAGTAGCTTTGTTTAGAATGAGAGACCTAAGAGGGAAGCCATATTTTTGGGCGATCTGTTCAGGGAGTTCCGGAATTGCTATAGTGCACTTTTTCGCGGAAATTCAATCGCAATACCATATGGTTTTGGAGTGGGTTTTTCCGCTTTTAGGTGCGGGCCTTCTTTCATTTTTATTGCAGACGAAATCAAATCGTGATTCTGAGTTCGGAGCCGCAATATAATTTCACAGATTGATTAAATCACTTAAAGGAATTGACTTTGGTGTCATTTAAATATTGATTTCAATCTATGCTTTTTTATATTGCTCGATATTTTCAATGGTTGCAAAATTTATATATTCGGTTACAGGTAGCTGGATCCCCAGCTATTTGCCACAATATTGGCAAAATTGAAATTATTAAAAAAGCTTTTCATCAGGTTACGACTGAACATGTAGAGGGCGGATATTTCGAATTTGGAGTTTTTGAGGGTAGTAGTTTATTGGCCGCGGTTAAGACTTATCAGAGTATTTCTTCTGGAAGCGCCAAGAAGTTCTATGCGAAGAGCTTTATGCGAAATTTTTATGGATTTGATTCTTTTGATGAAGGTTTTAAGTATCTTGACGAAAAAGACAAACACCCATTCTTTGAAGAAGGTGCATTTGTCAGCTCT
>JAYUEB010000645.1:0-3360 GCA_043739525.1 Bdellovibrionales bacterium | reverse complement strand
TTTAATTTCAGGCTCATCAGCTTTTTTGACTTCAGTAATCACAGTCGGAAATTCTAAATCTTGGATCGGAACCTTTGCCGTCGGAACAACAGCTTGTTCTTTTTGAGAACCTGATGCTGGCACAGTCGCAACTCGCACTTCGATCGGTGGAGGAGTCGCAATGGGAGAACCCTCGACAACCGGAGGGGCCTTTGGCTTAGGAACACCAACATAAAATTCGATTTTAAATTCGCCAATAACAATGACATCGGCATCTTCAAGTTTCGCATCCAAGATAGGTATGCCGTTGAGCAAAGTACCAGCTTCGGAGCCGAGATCGCATACAAAATAACCTGTATCTCGATGCTCAATGGCCGCATGAATCACCGATACGCTTGAATGATTTAATTGAAGCTGAACTTCGGCCGATTGCCCAATGACAATTTGCTGAACCGTAAACTGCTTAATTGTTTGAAGGTCTGCTCCTCGATAAACTCGAAGAACTACGGGTTTTTTATCGTCGCTCATTGTCCACTCCCCGAGCGGCCTTGAATATCTTCGCTACTTTTACGAAGCTCAGGTAAAAAGTCCTCACGAAGTCGTATAAGACGCTTATAATTGAAGTCTTTGTTTTGCAATAAGTAGAAAAGCTCTGGCTTTTGTCGGCTACCCTCAATGAGCTGATCCTCGAAATCGATCGTGGTTTTCTTGCCCTTCGCCGGCGGTTTTGATTTTGCATCCGCTGGAGCCGCAGCTGCCGGAGGAGTATCTAATTTATCAACAGCGGATGCAGTGCCTTGTGCAGAAACTTCTAATGCAAAAATAACAGCAAAAAGAAATACAATAAAGACTGAAGAAACAATCAATCGAAATGCTAAAAAGAATTTTTGAGACAACATTTTTTTCATTTTTACTCTTCAATCACTTTAACGCACTTTTCGCTCTATTTTCTAATTTATTCGCAAGATCTAGAATATCTTGTCGCTCGGTTTCAATAAATTTAACTTTATAAACGAGATTCAGACCTTCTTTAGGCTTGTTTAAATAATCAACCAAGAGACCTGCGTAGTTCAACAGAATTTCAGATTCTCTTGAGTTCTGGGCTAAGATCTCGTCATAAACCCTTTGCGCCATTTCGTATGACTTCGTTTTTGTGAGGGCTACTGCATAATTATTGGCTAGGCGAATATTTGTTTTGTCGGCTCTATATGATTGTTCGAGTGGCGCCAGAGCCTTCGCATAGTCTCGATTCTGAATATAAATTGATCCAATGAGTGCGAGCGTTTCAGCACTATGATCGTCAATCTTATAAGACTTTTTTAAATTGACGAGTGCCCGTCCTAGCTCGTTGTCGGCCATATCGAGAATCGCGAGATTGGTCAGGATCTGAGGCGTACTAGGGTTTTTGTCATTCGCGCGCTCCAGAACAATTCGAGCGGCGCCCAACTTATTCTTTTTATAGTAAGAGTATGCCAAAGCATTCAACGCCGCGGCATCATTCGCGTTGCCTGCGAGTACCCTCATCGCATCGTCTTTGAGTTGTTCAAGACGATTCGATTTCGCCAGAGCGCCAAAATTAGACACAGGTACTTTGGTGGGTTCAGCTTTTGCGCCACTCTTCGCTGCAGCTTCAATTTTAGGTGCGGGAGGAGCCGGTGCGGAGACATCGAGATCACTTTTAATATCATCGAAAGACATTTTTGAATCTAAGTTGCCATTCTTAGCAGGTTCGACGGGCTTCTGAAGACTTGCGCATCCGGGCGATAGACAAGCACCCAGCACCAGGCTTACGGCAATGATATAGATTGGTCTGCTCGCTCGTTTACGCAACATTAAAAGCTCCACGCGGATTGCTTCATATCCAAAATAAACTCACTATTTTTTTGATAGTTTGTCGGATCTAAATTTGACAAAGCCCCTTGAGCCATTGCCGTCCACTCAGTATAAATCTCAAGTACTTGTGACTTGTCGTATGCCAGTTTGTACGCATCTAGTGCTTGCTTACGATACTCAGATACTTTTTGGTTAATGAGCCCTTTAAAATTTGCCAAGTCGTCAGCTGAGAAATCTTTACCGGGAGGAATCTTTGAAAAGTTGTATGCAATGATCTCAAACATTTGTCCCGTCGAAGAAAGCGCTGCAACGATCATCGGTCCGTAATCGAACCGAATGACATCTCCCATTTCTTGTTTTACGTAGTGGTTTTGAAATATAAGAATGTCTTTTGCAACTTTCTCTTGCTGCTTTGGACTCGCGCTAAATTTCATCGCGCGTAGCTGAGCGAGATTCTCAGTGGCAAGCTTGAAGCGAGCCTCGGCGGCAAAAGAAACCCCTTCGTTGCCTTCTTTACGATAACGCTTTTGTATATCAACTGTTCGTTTAAGCCACAATTGTGCTTTGTCGGCATGGCCCAACTTTTGATTGATTGTCGCCAGAGAAAACGCAGACTTAATAATATGTTCTTTGTTGGTACCTAAATTCACGTACTGCTCAAAAAGTGGAATCGCTAGACCCATTTTATTTTGGCGCTTCAAAAGCTCAGCCTCGCCATAAAAGGTTTCATTGCGATCTCTGTTTCGAGTGTATTTGTAATAATTTTCGTAATTTTCTTGAGCCGCAGGATACTCATTTAAAGCATCAAACAATACTGCAGCGTTGTTGAATCCATTCACAGCTTTTGGATCCTTGAGATTTGTTGCCGCATAAGAAGAGAAAAGTTTAGCCGCTGCTTCAAGCTGAACTGTCTGTGTATAGAGTCTAGCAAGGGCATTGCGCGAATCGTTTTGAATGGCCTTAATTTTTGGGTTGTCGTTTGGTTTGGAAACAACAAATGTATGCATCCGCATAGCCGCAATAAGATCACCAGACCTTTCAAAATTATCTGCTGCCTTATATTGAGCGGCTGCAATCAATTCTGGAGATTTTGCTGTTACCGCAAATTTTTCATATTCTTTCGCCGCTTTGACATAATCTTTAGACTCAGCAAATTTATCTGCACGTGCGTAACTTGAAGCCTCAACTATCTCACGAAGTTTGGGAGCAATTTTGCTAGTTGCCACGCTTGGATGAGTGAGCAACTCAGCAGCTTTCTCACCGAGCCCAAAGTCATCTCTTCTAAGCTTATAGGTATCGATAATTAAATTGCCAGCGATCTCTGAGTTATCAGTGTTCGGTCGCTCAATTAAAATTTTCTCAAAGATGGGCGTCGATTTATCGAATTGATTATAAGAGTAGTAAAAATAGCCAAGACGACGTTCAAGATTTGCAACCTTATCACCCTTTGGATAGGCTTTCAGGTAAATGAGCGCCCCTTTTTCAAATCTGTCGATAGCCGGATCAAACGGAATTGGCTGAAGACTCTTTCCGCGTTTTTTATCAATC
>JAYUEB010000644.1:0-3368 GCA_043739525.1 Bdellovibrionales bacterium | reverse complement strand
TTTTTCAAGCACTCTATCGAAAGCTCGTGAATGGTTTAGACATGGACCAAGCTATACAGTCTCCGCGTTTACATCATCAGTTTGAGCCGAACACCATTTACGTTGATAAAAGTCGCTTTGCACCTGAGACGCTGGAGTACTTTAAGAAACAGGGCTTCAAGGTTGATGAAGGTTGGATGGGACGGGTTTTTGGTGTTAGTTTAGAGCACGACGAGAAATTAGATGCCGATATTTTACAGGGAGCCTTTGATTCAAGAGGAGAAGGTGCTGCGAGTGGAATTTAAGAAACTAAATTGCGTAGTTGGATTAGTGCTTGCAAGCTTTATTTTGGCGAGTTGTAAGCAGGTGGCGATTCCAAATGGTGAAGTTCCAAAAGAATATCTTGATCTTGCTAAAACTTATATTGCCACTTATCAAGGCGGGTTCGGTACGAATTCAGGAGCCCTGAAGATTTCTTTAGATGGAAGCAAGCTTCAAGCAAGTTTTAAAGGCGACGTCAACGACGTGACGGGCGATGCAAGCTGTGGGTCGGTTATCGGAGATTTGCTTTCGATTCAAGTCAATGATCAGGGGACCGAGCTCGAAGCTGCGTCTTTTGCTTTTTCGCCAAACAAGTGTAGCCAAATTCAGGGTAAATCTTTGGATCTGATTTTTCTTCCGGATGGACCGGTTATGCAGCTGAGTGCTTCGATTTTAAAAGAAACCAAAAGCGTTGAGGTGTGCACGAAACGTCCACCCCCGAGTACGGCCCAGGATTGCCACCCAGACTATCAAAACTACTATTTCAGTGGGATTTTTGAAAAGGCCAGTCCCTAAGCAGCTTTTGCTGAACTTCTAGTCATCCTAAGTCCCAAATTTTCGACATTATTTTGCCTGAGTGGGCTTCGTTCACTTGACCTTTTTAGGATCAAAAACATATTGTGCACTGATTCACGGGGAATGCCATGTCAAAAGAAGATTACTACGTCGTTTTAGGGGTGGAGCGCACTTCTGATCAAGATACGATCAAGAAGGCCTATCGCAAGCTTGCGATGCAATTTCATCCCGATAAAAATCCAGGTAACGAAGAGGCTGAGAATAAATTCAAAGTCTGTGCGGCGGCCTATGAAGTTTTGGGTGATCCCGAAAAACGAGCCAAATACGATCGTTACGGGCACTCTGCTTTTGCGAATGGAGGCGGATTTCAAAATGCCGAAGATATTTTTTCAAGTTTCGGCGATATTTTTTCAGACTTTTTTGGATCTTCAAGATCGCGTCCGCGTACCCGAAACCAAACTGGCCGTGGCTCTGATTTAAGATATATGTGCGAAGTCGAACTCAAAGATGTCATTAAGGGCTCTGAGCGAGATATTGATTTTGAAACGGAAGAAAGCTGCGGAGAGTGTGCAGGTTCAGGCGCCCAAAAAGGGACAACAGCAGAAACCTGTAAGCACTGCCGTGGCCAAGGCCAAGTGGTCGCATCCCAAGGCTTCTTTTCAGTTGCTACGACCTGCCCAGTCTGTCACGGGCAGGGACGTATCGTTAAAAGTCCGTGTGAAAAATGTCGCGGTACTGGTAGGACGAAAGCGAAACGAAAAATCAGAGTCAATATTCCTGCGGGAGTTGATAACGGAACTCAGTTGCGCGTAAGTGGTGAAGGTGAAGGCGGTTTTAGAGGCGGTCCTCCAGGAGATCTCTATGTCGAAATTCGCATTGCCGACGACGAACGTTTTGAGCGTCATGGTTTAGATCTCTTGTCGATGGTTAAGATCTCTTATCTTCAAGCTTTGCTGGGGGCCGAAATGAGTGTCGATACTTTTGAGGGGAAAGAAAACATGTTGGTTCCAGCTGGAACGGCTCATGGAGATCGTATCAAATTAGAGCGTCGCGGAGTTCCTTCTCTAAGAGGCGGTGGCAGGGGCCATCTCTACTTTGAGATAGAAGTCGAAATTCCCCAGAAGCTTAAAAAAGAAGAAGAGAAGCTCTTGCGTGAGCTAGCAAAACTCAGGGGCGAGAAGGTTCTGGATCCTAAAAAAGGTTTTTTTTAGCCTCCCAGGCTTGACGAATATGGAATTGATCACAGATTTAGATTGTAAGATGTCATAAGGAAATTATAAGGAGTTTTTAATATGGGTAAAATTATAGGAATCGACTTAGGTACGACCAACTCTGTGGTTGCAGTCATGGAAGGTGGAGACCCAAAAGTCTTAGTAAATGAAGAGGGTGGAAGAACGACTCCGTCAGTTGTTGCATATACAAAAGACGGCGAAAAACTTGTTGGTCAAATTGCAAAACGACAAGCGGTTACAAATCCGGAAAATACAATTTTTTCTTCAAAACGTTTCATCGGTCGTAAGTTCGAGGAGACTAAAGAAGAAACTGTTTTGGTTCCGTACAACGTTGTTAAAAAAGGCAACGATTGCGGATTCAAAATTAATGATAAAGTTGTTTCTCCAGAAGAAATTGGAGCAGCAGTTTTAGCGAAACTTAAAAAAGTTGCTGAAGATTATCTTGGGACAGAAGTTACAGATGCAGTTGTCACTGTTCCTGCTTACTTCAACGATGCTCAAAGACAAGCAACAAAAGATGCAGGTAAAATTGCAGGATTAAACATTAAACGTATCATCAACGAACCAACTGCTGCGGCACTTGCGTACGGTTTTGATAAGAACAAAGATCAAAAAATTGCCGTCTATGACTTAGGTGGTGGTACTTTTGATATTTCGATTCTTGAAGTGGGCGACAATGTCGTCGAAGTCAAATCAACAAACGGTGATACTCATTTGGGCGGTGATAACTTCGATATTCGTATCCTTGAGTGGATGATCGCTGAATTCAAAAAAGATCAAGGGATCGATTTGAAGGGCGACAAAATGGCTTTGCAACGCTTAAAAGAAGGCGCTGAAAAAGCAAAAATTGAACTTTCATCTGCGATGGAAACTGAAATCAATCTTCCGTTCATTACAGCTGATCAAAGCGGTCCGAAACATTTAACTTTGAAATTGTCTCGCGCTAAATTTGATCAAATGACTGAAGATTTAGTAAAACGCTCTATGGAACCAACTAAGAAAGCTTTGGCTGATTCAGGTTGGTCGATCAAAGACATCGACGAAGTTGTACTTGTGGGTGGATCGACTCGTATTCCTGCTGTTGCAAAAGCTGTTAAAGACTTTTTTGGACGTGAACCAAATCGCTCTGTGAATCCTGATGAAGTTGTTGCCGTAGGTGCTGCGATTCAAGGTGGGGTTTTGGGCGGAGAAGTGAAAGACGTTCTTTTGTTAGACGTGACTCCACTTTCTTTGGGTATCGAAACATTGGGTGGCGTGATGACAAAACTCATCGATCGCAACACAACGATCCCAACTCGTAAGTCGCAAACTTTCTCGACG
>JAYUEB010000643.1:0-3381 GCA_043739525.1 Bdellovibrionales bacterium | reverse complement strand
AGATGATGAGTCTCGACGCTCCTTTTGAAATACCGAGGTTTTAAATATGGATATGCACTGGTTATCCAACGAGGCCCAACAAATTCACTCCCTATTTTCAAGCCTCTTTTTTAGTCTTGTTTTGACCTTACTTTTATTGGGTGTGGTACTGGGATATTTTAAAATGTCGATGGCCTCGGTTCCTGATTTCTTAAGTCTAGTTGGACGGGCTGTCATTGCTGCTTTTCTTCTGGTTGCATTTCCGGAAATTATGAACACACTTGCGCAAATTACGGATCAGCTTTCTCAAGAAGTCGGAAAGCTCAATAATTTGTCGCTTGTCGTTTCAAGACTTGGTGAAAAAATTGGTGATCTCTCATTTAGCTGGGTGAGTGTTAAAGATTCTGTGCTGCTTGTTGTTAGCTATGTCTCATTTTTCATTGTCTACACATCGGTTTATTTGGCAAATGCACTTTTTATTTTCACATGGCTCTTACTCTATATTTTTTCGCCGTTTTTGATTGCTGCTTTCGTTTTGCCCGCGACAAGTAAGGCGACGGTCGTTTTATTTCAGAGTATGATCGAGGTTTGCTTATGGAAAATTACGTGGAGCGTTCTTGCGGCACTTCTTTGGAGCTTTGCATTGTCGCAGATTAATAAGCCAGAATACGGCATCGACTTTACGAGCGCTATTCTCATCAATTTCATGCTGGCATTTTCGGTCGTTGTCACTCCACTTGTTGTGCGAGGACTGATGTTTGCTGGTGTGAGTTCTGTATCAGCCTCACTTGGAGGCGCCATACTTGGAGTTGCGGCTCTTACTCCGACCTCTATGGCAAGTTCAGTGAAAAACAATGTTAAACGTCCACTCAACTATTTTAAAGATGAGCCAACAAAAGACAATCGATCCAATCAAAATGGCCGTGGTAATCGAGGTTCTCGTAACGGCGAAGTACAGAAATATCCTGGTACCACAGAAGACTAAACATACGCTCATCTCGATGTCTCCATAATAAAAGCAGACCAGATCAATAAGAAGTAAATTTGTTTCCAAAAAAATCTTTCAACCACAGGAGAATTTCAATGAGATTTTCAATGGCCGTGGATTCTCTCAGTCGTGAGAATTCAAACCTCAAGCGCAGTATTAGCTTACTCATTTTCGTAATCGGGATTTTAGGGGTTCTCGTTTACTCGCAGTATTTCCGAGAACCAATTCTAATTGAACGCAGTTCGAGAGGGCTTGAAGTCTTTCGCCCAACTGAATTTAAGAGAACGGATTCTGATCTTAGGCGCGGGATCGAAATTATGCTCAAAGCAAGGTTTGATACGCTCGCAATCAATCCTGAGCTCTTTCTCACTGACCGACAAGTTGCAATCAGAGAGTCGGAGCAGAAAGAACTAAAATCTCGTAATATTCAGCAATCTGCCGTCCTTCGAAATATTCAGATGTCAAAAACTGAAGCGCAAATTGACTTCGATCGTGTGCTGGCAGTTGGCGAAGTCAGATCAGCACTTAAGACGAAAATCAAAGTTGCCTTTGAAGAAACTACTCCAAACGAACTCAATCCATTTGGGCTCAAACTCGCCTTTGCTGAGAATGCTGAGACCAATCAAACAAAAGAGGTGAAAAAATGAAATATGCAGTTGTCGGAATGTACTTTGTCTTAGGATTATTAACCGCTGGACTCATTAGCCCAGATCAAGAAAAAACTATCAGTTGTGATAGTAAGCGTCCCCAAGTTGTCAGAGTCGCCCCTCGTCGGATCACCGTCATTAACTTTCCGTTTCGACCAAAAGATGTCGTGCCCGGTGAGGCCAGTTTTGACTTTAAGCAAATCAAAAACGATTTGATCATCAAAGCTCTTAAGCCTGATGGTCATACCAATGTTGTTGTCTACCTTGATGAGCGCAGATGCGCATTTGATTTGATCGCTGTTAAGTCTCACGGCGACGATATTCTCATCGTTAGAGATCCGAAGGAGTCCCAGTACCAGGTAAAGTTTAATGAGTGAAGAAACTAAACCCACAGAAGTTTTTATTGAACGAATGGGTAAGACCTACCGTTGGGGACAGCACTCCTACTTTAGGAGTTGGAACGGCTTTAAGTTTACGCTCAACTCAAAATTTGCAAAGGGTATGGCTTTACCAGCAGCGGGTCTTATTGGTGTTTTCATATTTTTTAGCAAAAGATCGGATTTGAACGCCTTACGCTCGAAAGAGTTTTCGGCACCCGTGATCTCAAGTGTTTTGCCTGTGATCGACTCTAAAATTCAGACTGAGCAAGATCTCATTAATCGCATCAAGAAGGTGCCTGTCAAAGTCTCGGCTCTGGGCGGAATCAAAATCTTTTCGCTCAGTGGATCAAGTGAGATCCCTGTCGGAAGTGAGGCGATGGCCATTTTAGAAAGTGGGGCGACCAACGGGATCGTCAAAGCGAAACTCACCTCTCCTATCATTGTCGATGGCGAGAGATTAATCCCAGAGCACGCAACACTATTTGGCAGCGGCAAATCAACAGAAGAGAGACTTTTTGTTGAATTCACAAAAGTGATTTTTCCAAATGGCGAAAGCATTCCGATCAGAGCCCAAGCCTTTGATCTCTCTGACAAGATTCAGGGTTTAAAAGGTTCTTTTGTTGGAACCAAAAGCAAAAAAATGGCGGCAGCAATGGGTTTTGGACTTCTTGGTGGAATGGCTGACGGTCTGCAAGACACAAGTGGGTCCATGTTTGCTTACGAAAGAAAGCGCTCGCTGAGAGACGCTGCCTTAAGTGGGACTTCTAAGGCTGCTCTCGATCAAAGTCAAAGTTATATGGACGAAATGAAAAATGCTCCGAACATCATCGAAGTTAAACGGGGCACAGAGTTTTATTTACTATTCGATGAACCAAAAAAGAAAGAAGGATTTAAGAATGAATGAACCAATTGGAAATTTTGATTATCTCGACCGCATTACCTATGTATGGAAGTTTTTATGGACTGCCATCAAAGAAATTGTGATGGGAGTTTGTAAGGACAGAATTCCGGCTCACAGGTATTGCTATGCCGGGATCGTTACGTCGTTGCTACTGCACTTGAGATTTGATCAATGGGTTTTCGGACTCTTCGGTAAAAGTTCTCATCTGACAGGATCTGTTCGTAGTTTTCTTGAATACTTTCTGCTGTTTTCGGGCTGGCTGGTTTGGGGAATGGTGAGAGTCGTTGAACGAAACTCCATGCTCGACAAACTAAAAGATGCTTTTGAATCAGCCAAGCTCAAATGCGCCGGGCGTTTTCCATCGCTCATTGAGGATCTCGAGATTGATGAGAATTTAAGATGTTTAAAACTTAAAACTCAAGGCCTTACTCTTTCGGAGTTTACGGCTGCACGAGAAAAACTTGAAAGCGTTTTAAATTTCAGCGT
>JAYUEB010000642.1:0-3397 GCA_043739525.1 Bdellovibrionales bacterium | reverse complement strand
ATGCAAAACCTCGGCATTTCAGGTTCGAGTTTAGGATTTCATATTTCGCTGGGATGTCTGTCGACATTTCCGGCGCTTGAAATCGCAGGCCCTTGGCTAAGTGGGCTTGGTGGAGGTTATGCTGTAATTGTAGGAGCTGAACGTTGGGCTCTAACTGAAGATCGCAGAGGAATTCCACATCCGACATGGGGGCTTTCAGACGGTGCTGCTGCAATGGTCGTCGGAATTAATACAAGTTCAAAAGTATTAGCTGAATATCATGGTGCTTGTTTTGAAAGTGGCACACAATTTAACAATGCAACTCGAATGATTTATGGAGGAACGAGATTTCCTGAAATCCCGTCTTTAGAAAAGTATCCTTACGCTTATCGCGCAGATCCTGAGATCGATCGGAAGACGATGACTCAAGCCTATGTAGGAGCTACTCGCAAAGTTTGTGCGGACGTAAAAGCACGATTTAAGTTTGAGCCAGATTGGCTGGTATGTAATCAAGGGAGTTTAGAGCTCGTAACTGCCTATCCCATTCTTACTGGTATTTCTAAAGAGAGAGTATGTATGACAGGTAACGAATCTGGTCACGTAGGGTCTAACGACGTGATCATTGGCTTAAAAAAATTATACGACCAAGGGAATTTACACGGAAATATTTTGATGTCTGGAAGTTATCCTGGTGCTTGGGGTGCGGCGATGCTTAAGGCGGCGTGAAGTGAAAGTTAAATAAGAAGAATCACGCTTAATTCGTGTTAAAATTGGAGCAGCAAACCACACAATAACTAAACCACGACATCATCATGATTTCATTCAGTTTTTAAAGATTACTCAGGAAGGCATTTCGGCTGAAACGGCCCAATTATACACAAATGGTTTCACAACTCGCCAGATTGCCGCCCGCCTTGGATGTTCAAAAGCCTTCGTAACAAAGTCGCTTCGCCTTGCCGGCGTTTCATTGAGACCATCAAACGGATCCCCTGAATATAGAAAACTCAAGACCAAACCGAGCCCGTCTGCGAACCCGCCTTATGGCTTCGCAGGTCTTTACGGTGAGCTCGTGAAGGAACCAAATGAGTATCTCGTTTTAAAAAACATCGAATCCTTATGGAAAAGAGGTCAATCCCCTAGTTCCATCGCCGCCCACTTGAATACAAAGAAAATCAAAACTCGAATGGGCAAGAACTGGAGTAGGCAAGGAATTGAGTTTTTAATCAAAAGAATCGAACTAAACAAAAGCAAATATCAAAGGAGCTAAAGAATGGATCATGTACAAAATAAAATAGAAGAGAATTCTGTGAACCTTCGACCCTCGAGCCGACGCCAAATTGAAATCCTGTTTGAGTTTAAGATCTCAAATCCTTACCCAACTATTTATCGAGCCGTGAAAGTGATCGACGGAAGTTTTCGCATGGAGAAGAAAGGCGAACCCGCAAAAATATCAGACTCGCTAACGCGCTTGTTCGCGAAAAAACGGTAAGCAGCCTTTGTGCTGGCCCAATCTTGGCAGGCCAACGGAATGCTTTTGCCGATTCCCTTAGAGAGCTGAGTGACATTTTTTTTATAACGCTTCGATAAACGCTCGTCTTTAAACTCGCACCCGGCGAGTTCTTCATCAATCCATGATGTCATGAAACTACTTGAACGCGAAGCTCGCTGAAAAGTCAAAGATGTGGGTAATTGAAAAAATTCTGCAGCTGTTACGGTAAAACTCAGTTCATGAATCAATTGTCTGCAAATTCCATTAAAATTTGTTCAAAACTTAAGGCTGAATCAGTTAAGGCATTTGAATCTTTAGTCGATTAAAGTGTTCTTGGTGCCATGGAGACGCCAAAGACTTCACGTTACGATTTTGAAATTCAAGAGCTGAAGACAGCGAGCCATTCGCTCGAGATCTGGATTTCAAAAGACGAGAAGGACATCGGAAGTTAGTCTGGAAAAAGTTCTCGTACTTTTTGGGCCCAGTAGAGGGGACTGCGGGGCGAGTCAGGTCTTGTATAGTCAAAAACAGAGTTCCATAAAGTCCAGCCAAAAGCAGCGTTGCTACCCATTTCTTGATAGAACAGTTTGAAATAACTCAATTCATCTGGAGTCATTCCCTTGGTAATGCAATAAAGTTGCAATGCATGCGATTGTGTTCCGTGGTATTCACCAAAGGTTCCAATTTCGATTGGTATTTGTAGGTCAATGAGATATTTAAAAAATTTAAACTGATCATTTGTAGAAATAAATTTGAAATCAATGTTTTTGTATTTAAAACCCAAATCCTCCATATGTTGTTGCAGTTTTCCATTCTTTAACATTTGGAGGGCCTCACGTTCTAACTCAGGATCGTGAAGTCTATTGTAAATCATTTTGCGAAAGTCTAAAGGTATTGGGCCTTTCAGAAAGGTCGTACGCGATTGTACTTTTCCCGTTTCATTTCTGACTTCTATTCCTAGATTGTCCCAATATCTCTTTGCAAAATCATCAGTTATCCCATTATACGAAGAGAACTGCTCAATATAAAGTGGGCCGTCGAAATAGAGAGTTAAATTTTTTGTTTCACTTTGCAAGGCAGTGACTTCAAAAAATATTTCATCAATAATATAATTATGTACAGAAAGAACTTGTCCGTCTTTGGTTGTAAAATTCTTCCATAAAAAATTAATTCGATTGGTTTCGTTTGTTGGCAGTTCCATATAGTTAGATTCAAAAAAGATGGGCTTATTCAGATAAACCGGGTCCTTATTGCTATCGAGAAATCCAACGACCTTCATTGCGACTTTCATATTTGCTGGGGCAGTAACTCGGGCATTTAATGAAATTGCATCGGTGGCATGTAGAGTTAAATTTTCTGCCATCTTTGCCCGGATTTTTGTACTATCGGGTTGATGTTTATATTTTTGACCTAAGGTGAATCTAAAAGTATTGCCCGTTTCAAGGTTGGCGGTAACACTAGCCATTTGATCTGAGTGAACTTCTGGATTTTTAATTACTTTAATTTTTGTTTGATCGCTTACTTTCGCAGTCAATTCTGAATCAACATAAAGGATATCTGAATAGTAAGGATTTATTCGTTGGACTATTGACATACTGTCGGTATTTACACTGTGTGCACCGTTTATTGTAAAATCTAAATATTTATGGGCTGTCTTATTGTTGTACGGCAAAAAAATCGATTCACATGCTCGGTCCCCAGCCGAAAGCTGAAGAGTCAATAAAGTAATAGGCAAAATAATTATTTTTTTAAAAACACGAAAAGACATATTTCTACTGTATGCAAAACACAGACTTGGGTTGGCCGGCAGATTGAAATAGAAAGAGCCCATATCGTCTCAGCTTCTCTAAAGATCAATGGCTCCCCAACTATTCGTGGGGTCGTTCAAGGACTTAGTTATTTTCGTATAGTTTCAGTAGGTTGCTATCG
>JAYUEB010000641.1:0-10219 GCA_043739525.1 Bdellovibrionales bacterium | reverse complement strand
CGAGTCGATGGCTTCTGATATGACGACTCCTTTTTTACTTAAAATCGGGTTTACGAAAACTGAAATTGCTGGTGTCGTTAAACTTTTTGGATTTTGGGCAACTGTCGCAGGAGCTTTTGCTGGCGGAGTCTTATTGATTCGCATGACTGCAGGTCGAGCCCTTCTCCTATTTGGTTGCCTACAGAGCTTAGCGCTACTTGGATTCAGTCTCTTGGCAGTACAAGGACCAAAGGTGGGAGTTCTCGCGGTCGTCATCACCGCTGAAAACTTTACTTCAGGTATGGCGACTACGGCTATGCTCGCTTTCATGGCGAATCAATGTGACAGACGATTTTCTGCAACTCAATATTCTTTATTAAGTAGTCTCGGAAGCGTACCTCGAGTTCTTGCCGGCAGCATGACAGGCATTTTGGCTATTCAATTGGGTTGGCAATACTTTTTTATATTTTGCGCGGCCATCACTTTGCCAGGCTTGGCTCTGATTTTTCGACTTGGCCGCGTCGATGCACAATACAAAATTTAAATTACTTATTTCCAGGTAAAAAAGATTCAATCGCTGCGATAAACTCTGAGGGATTATCCCAAGGTACGCGGTGTCCAGCATTTGATATTTTTTGATATTGGTGTGAACGCGCAACCTGCGCAAAGCCGCTAAGGAGATCGCAATACTTTTCATCTTGTTCCCCTGCAAGCCAGAGAACAGGAGTTGAAGTCTGAGAAAGTCGAACTGCCAAATCCTCCTGTTTTGAAAGTGACCAATCTTCAAGTGCAGCCGCTAAAATTTCTCGATCAAAATCTTTTTCATTTCTTGGAAGCGCGTCCTTGTCTTTCGAAAAAAGACTTTGCTTATTCCAAGCAGCCACTAAATTTTTCCAATCATCTTTTAAAAATTTTTGAGCCCACTTGTGATCGATTTCTTTTCGGGCCTCACGTTCATCGACGCTAGCGATGCCTGGGTTGGCAGAAACTAAAATGGCCGCGCTCCAAAAACGAGGTCGAGCAAGTAACAGATGCATCGCAAGTCTGCCACCCATTGAGTAGCCCAACAAAACGCGAGGCTCCGTTGAATTTTGAAATTGAGCGTCGAGCTGGAGTGATTTTCTTTCAGCCCAATTTTTTAAAGACAAGTTTTGATAATCAGCCCAAAGATCTTCGGCATGTACAGACATACGATTTTTTAAAAAATCCCAGTCTGAAGCCAAGCCTAAAAATCCGTGTAATGCATAAATCATAATTTTTTTATAGACTCGCTCATCTCATCCCAAAATTTCTGCGTCTGTTCGGTATCTGGCACAATTTCAAGTACACCGGCGCCCACACTATCAGAAGCTTTGCCTTTCCAAACCTGATAGTCAAGACCCCACATTTTAGCCCAATTTGAGAAGTTCAACTCATGATTATTTTCGAAAAGTGGGTTGCGATACATGCGATGAAAAATCTTACCGCCACCATTGTTCACAATCACAAAAACTTGATTTCGCGACGGAAGACTCTTCAAAATCCAAGGCCCTGTTAAATCATACAAAGCGGTTAAATCACCGACAAGACACCAAGACTTAGCTTGAGAGAGTGCAATAAGTCCTAGAAAGCTTGAGAGTTGACCGTCAATTCCATTTGCTCCGCGATTTGCGAAAACTCGATGTGAAGAGAGATGTGTGGCAGCGAAATCCCACTCGCGAATTGGCAAGCTATTTCCGACATACGTAAATTCATTAGACTGAATGAGTTCCGAAAGTTTGCGGATGAGACTAGGTTCGGCTTGTGGATATTTAATGAAAAGTTTTTCATTAATTGCCGATTGCTGAGAATCGAGTTCAAGAATTGTCTTCAACCAGTTTTTTTGTGCAGAACTTATTTGAAATGGTTGGATAGAAAAATCTCTGATTCGACTCTGCAAAAATTGAGAGTGGCTGAGCCCACTAAAATTGAGAGGGCTCACACTCAATACTTTTACAGAATTGCGAGCATCTTCGAGATCTCTCCAAAGCCGAGTTGTCCGCACAGTACCTAGTCTCAATACTAAATCCATTTTCAATTTTTTGAAAAGATAGCTGGTAAGTTGTTCTCCGCCACGAACTAAAAGGCTCCCCAGCTCTTGAGATTCTCGCAGTCCCGATGAAGCCTCAGCATAAACGGGCCAGCCGAGCTCGAGACAAATTTTGAGCGCGGCCTTGATTTCTTGGTCATCGTCTAATCCGCCTAATACGACGAGAGGTCGTTCGGCTTTTGAAAGTTCGAGGCGCATTTTTTCAAGAAGAGTCGGCGACGGCTTTGCTAAATTCGGGCTCGAAACGCGCGCCTGAGGTAAACTCCAGGGCTTACTCTCGGCATCTAGCAGAGGCTCATCAAGACAAATGTTAATATGCAGAGGAGCTTGTTGAGACCAGGATCCAATCGAGAAGTCCGAGCCCTCAAGCTCAAATGTTTGCTCCACAAAGCTCGACATCAACTTGGTTTGGTCAATGCATTGAGGGGCGCCAGTAAACCGGAGGCGGCTTGGCCGGTCCGTCGTAATCAGCACCAACGGGACCCCAGAATGGAAAGCCTCAATACAAGCGGGTAAAAGCTCAGCCGCAGCGGTCCCAGAAGTCGTCACGACGGCCACGGGCTTTTTCAGAGCCCGGCATCGCCCCAGAGCAAAAAAAGCTGCCGATCTTTCCTCAAAAAATGAGTAAATTCGAGCATTTTGAAGATCACCTAGGCATTGAATAAAAGGCGCATTTCGAGAGCCCGCGCAGAATACAATCTCGCTCAAACCGAAGGCCGCAAGTTCAGAGAGTATTTGCTGACATATCTCAATGTTGTTATGTTTTTTTGGACTCAGGGGCCACCTCTATTCGCCATAAAACTTGAGCGGTTCTTGTTTCTTACTCCCCATCAATATGATATTGATCAGCTTGTCTTACAATGACTAATTGGCAATGATTAAGTGGCAATGATTAAGTGGCAATGATTGAGTGACCAAAAAGTGAGATCTTTTATGAATCCAAATCGGCTCGTCAAAATTCACAACTCGGCTTATGAAAATGCAGCCGCGATTGAATTTGGCGGAATCAACATTCCAGTCATCGCAGGCCCTTGCGCGATCGAATCAAAAGAGCAACTTCTTAAAACGGCTGACGGAGTACGATCTTTGGGTGCCAGTATTTTACGTGGCGGAATCTACAAGATGCGCACGAATCCAAATTCATTTCAAGGACTCGGCGATCAGGCTTATACTTTTATCAATCAGGTCAAATCTGAAGTTCACATGCCGCTCATTTCTGAAGTTGTGGATCCTCGCCAAATTTCGGACATGATAGGTTCAGTTGATATTTTTCAAATTGGATCGCGCAATATGTATAACTACGCTCTTCTCAAAGAAATCGCGAAGACGACAAAACCCGTTATGTTGAAACGCGGATTTTCTGCGACCATCGAAGAGTGGATCAACGCCGCAAATTATATTCTCCAAGGCGGCAACCCCAATGTGATTTTGTGCGAACGCGGAATCCGCAGCTTCGACCAAACCACTCGCAACACTCTCGATCTTGGCGCTGTCGCTTACATCAAAGCTCACACCGCGTTTACCGTAGTTGTTGATCCCTCACATGGAACCGGGCGCCCCGAACTCATCGCCCCTATGGCCGCAGCCGCCATTGCAGCAGGCGCTGACGGAATCATGGTCGAAGTTCACATCGATCCGAAAAACTCAAAGAGTGATGCTTTTCAAGCTCTGAGCCTCGATGGCTTTGCGGGAGTCATGAAAACTTGCCGTGCCGTTGCCACTGCCTGTGGCCGAAAAGTTTTGTCGGGCCCATCATCTGTTGAACAAATGGCGCAACTCTAATGCAAAATAATTTCGTAGGACCAGAGTCTGCAAAAATCAAATCGATGTTTAGCACGGTCGCTTCAAAATACGACCGGGCCAACAATGTGCTCTCTGTCGGAATCCACCACCTTTGGCGCAAAAGCTTAGTCGACTGGAGTGGTGCCGCAGCTGGCTCCGCCGTGCTAGATTGCGCAACGGGTACGGGAGATCTCGCAATTGAATTCAAAAAAGCCGTAGGTCCCAGTGGCTCCGTGATTGGAGGCGATTTCTGCGCAGACATGCTCACAACAGCTCCCGCAAAAGCTCAGGCTCATGGCCTCGACATCAAATTTGAAACGGCTGACGTCACAGCACTTCCATATGCAGATGCAACTTTCGACGTCGTGAGCATCTCTTTCGGAATCCGCAACGTCGACGACCCAGTAAAAGCACTAAGAGAAATGGCAAGAGTCTGCAAGCCAGGCGGAAAAGTTATGGTTCTCGAATTCGGCCAGCCATCCTTGCCAGTCGTGCGTGAGTTTTACAAATTTTATTCTGAAAAAGCTCTTCCATACTTAGGCGGATTCATCACCGGCAACACCCAAGCCTACAAATACCTCCAGGCATCTTCCGAAAAATTCCCCTGCGGAGATGAATTTTTAGACCTAGTCAAAGCCAGTGGCTCTTACACCAAAAGCGAATACAAAAAATTCAGCCTAGGCATCTGCTTCTGCTACCGCCTTTGGGTACCTGCTTAGTTTTGGAGGCGCACTGCGCCTCCAAAACTAAGCAGGTACTTTTCGGACATTATCCTTACTTAAATTCGTTCTCAGCTTTGGCACTATCTTGCAATTCATGCGCTCATGCCACGAAAGATCATTTTATCTCCAGACATTTATCCATTTCACGTCAGCGCAAGATGTATAAACCGTCAGTGGTTTGATATTCCGATGAATGAAGTCTGGAGTATTTTCGAAAACTACTTATTTTTCATTTATCACGCTTACAGCGTTGAGATTTTCGCATTTGTGCTGATGTCGAATCACTTTCATATGTTAGTGCGCGCACCTAAAAATAATTTGAGTGAAACTATGAACTATTTTATGAGAGAAACAAGTCGGCAAATTGGCCGAGATGCTGGACGAATAAATCAAACTTATGGTAGCCGGCATTTCAAGAGCGAAATTCGTCCAGTTATTTATTTTCTGAATGCGTACAAATATCTTTATCGAAATCCGGTTGAGGCAGGTCTGTCTGTCGAGGTCGAAAGCTATAAATATTCGACTCTATCAATTTTACTAGGTCAGCAGAAGTCGCTCATTCCCTTAGTAGATGATCAAACTCTCTTTCAGATTTGGAAGGGACATTGAAGTGGCTAAATACTCCATCTGAGGATCAGCACCGCGAAGCAATGAGAAGCGCGATGAGAAAAAAAGTCATGGAATTTGGAAATGATCGCCGAACGCGAAAGCCCCACACTTTAATTACGGAGAAATATTAAAATGAAGCGGCGTGCCTCCAAAACTAAGCAGGTACCTTTTGGTTTTTGAAAAAGGCTTACTCCCATAAAAGCCCCGGTACACCGACAGCGGTGACGGATGCACACTTTCTAATACGAGATGTTTTTTGCGGTCAATTTTCGCGCCCTTTTTTTGGGCGTAGGCTCCCCACAAAATAAAAACTAAATGCTCTTTTTCTTCGCTTAAGACTTCGATGACTCGGTCAGTGAAAATTTCCCAGCCGCGGTTTTGGTGGGAGCCCGCTTTTCCGGCTTCAACGGTGAGGACACTGTTTAAGAGAAGTACTCCTTCATGGGCCCACGAGAGTAAATTTCCGTGTGTGGGTCGCGGCATCGCGAGATCAGTTTCTAATTCTTTATAAATATTTTGTAGCGAAGGTGGAGGTGGAACCGATTTTGGAACAGAGAATGAAAGGCCGTGGGCTTGGCCAGGTCCGTGATAGGGATCTTGTCCTAAAATAACCACGCGGACTTCATCAAACGGAGTTTCGCGAAAGGCTGCAAAAATATCGCGTGCAGGAGGATAGATTACTTTTTTAGCATCCATTTGCTCGCGCAAAAACGCTCGTAAAGAAATCATATAGGGCTTTGAAAACTCAGGTAAAAGACGTCTCTTCCAGCTGGGCTCTAAATTGACGTTATCGGAGCTTACTTCGGCGGTATTTTCCATGGGCCTCTTTTAGTGTCAAATCCCAAACTTGACAAGTCCCTTTGCGACCTCAAACTAAGTAAGAAGAGGAGGGCCTCCAAATGAACCCAAACTACACGAACCCAGACAAAGAACTTCAGGCATATATTTATCAGCAGGTTTCTGAGCTTGAGCCTTTTCTAGTTCCGAATACTCAAGTGAACGTTTTAGTGCAGAACGAAAAGAAAGAGAAAACAGTGAAGCTTTCAGCCAATATTCCTGAAGGTGTGATTGAAGCCGAGGCCGCAAGTGAAGATCTCTACGAGGCGATTAGTGATGCTAAAAAAGTTTTACTATTTCAAATTGATGAAATCAATAACGAGACGGATTCGCTCGAGCGCGATATTAAAGTGCGAAGCTTTATGAATAAAAGTCAGTGGCTCCACTAAACTAAATTGAATTCGACATCGGCGAGTTGAGAAGCAACCGCCGATTATTTTTCTCTCAAGAAAGCATTTTGTTTATCTTGAGCTTGGTACCGACGATTGACCATTTCAAAGATGTCGTCACCTTTCACTCCGATGTTTTCGCTTCCCAATTTTTTAGATAAGCCCGCAAGACTTGCTTTTGCATTTGATGGATTTCGTTTTCCTGCATTTGGATTATTCATGAGACTATTGAGGTCAGAATTAGATCCACCACCACCTGCGCTGCCGTAGCTGTAGCTGTGACCTCCGCCACCCGAAAAACCACCCGTACCTGCTCCTGAGGTCGCTTTTGCAAGCAGGTTAGCTTCGACTCTTTTTTCATCTGCAAGTGTTTGATCAACATTGGCTGGGTCTAAGCCGCTCGATTTCAATGAATCAGGAGAAGCGTTTGCAGAGACTGTTTTTCCATTTGGTAAAGTGACTGTTCCTGCGGTGGAGTCGATGGCGATACCATTTTTAGCTAAGCTTCCTTTAATTGTTTGGAGAGCCGCAAAACCCGAAGTGTTTGCGGTTTGTGCGGCAGTATGAGTTCCATTTCCGCCGCCGGAAACGTTCCCGTCACCAGGGCCAGCGCCTCCGTTCGGATCGCCCGAAGTGTAACTTCCTAAATTTGCATTTGGTGTATATGCGCCATTCACGTTGTCTGCACCACTTTGCGCTTGCATGGACTGAATAAGTTGAAGGGCACATTGAGCGGCTAAAAAACAAGCCATGTAGTTTTGGCCAGTGCAATGAGCGGCCATATAAATACCCATTCCACCGGTGATCACCTGACCAACTACAGCGAGGTCAGAACCGCTTTTTGAGGCGCCCGAAGCGTTTGTCATTCCAGAGGTCTGCACGGGAGGAGCGGCTGGTTTAGAAGTTTGTGACCATGATGCCGATCCCATGCTTAAACTAAGTAGTAAAACCAAAAGTGGAGATTTCATTTTTTGACCCCTATTTCAAAAAGCGAACTTCAAAAGTAAAATTAAGAAATCAGAAAAACTAAGGAGGTAAGAGCTCACCTTTTTTAATCTGATAGCGACGAGAAACTTTTTCCCAAATACTTGGGCCGTTGGGACCTGTGACTCCGTCAGCAGATGAAACACTCATTCCGGCAACAGAACGATTGACGAAATCATTTCGTTTTGGAAGAAGTCCATTTAAATTGAGTTTTGTAGCAAGAGCTTTCATCGCTCCAGCAACTCCTCCTCCTCCACCAGAAGCCGCAGCACCATGTCCACCGTAGGAGAATCCGCCTTGGCCTGCTGAGAATCCACCAAAAATATTTCCGCCATTACCAGAGGCACCGCCCGCACCTGGATCTTCTGCGTTTGCAGCGACTGCAGCTCCTGCTGGTCCGCCTCCGCCGATACCACCGCCACCGCCTCCGCCTGAACCCGAAGCTCCGCCACCCGCTGTGCTTGGGTTCGTACTTGGACCTGCGATACAACCACCGCCTGGGCCGGATACGAGTGGAGCCACGCAGTTTCCGTTACCGGCGCCGCCACCCGGGTCACCAGCAGGACCGCCTCGGCTCAAACCACCTGAAAGTGGAGCTGCAAGCCCACCTGGATTTTGCCCAAGAGACGCGTTTAAACATTTCACGTCGCCAGGATTGCTTGCGCAATAACACTCAAGTACGTGTGTGGCCGCGTAGTTTGGATTTCCGATACAAGTCTGTGCGAGAATAGGAGTCGCAGCTGCAACGGCCGCGTTGTAGGCTTTTGCGCAGTCACCTGCGGCTTTTGCTGAAATACCGTTTGCTGTAGCTTGCAAAGCGGATTGGGCTGCTGCGAAACCCATACTTGAACAAGTTGATTTGTTTGCAGTGTATGAATTTACTTTTAGCTTTGCATTTGCATAGCCAGGATTTTGAGGGTTCGAAGCTGCGGCAACTGTCGCAGAATCAGGAGTACAGGTTTCACGACAAGAAAAAATTTGCGCCGTACAGGCCGCCGCTACATCGGAATTAAAGAGTGCTTGGACTTCAGCAATTTTTGATTGCATCGTACAAGCAGCACCGGCATTCGCTGAAGAGGCTGCCGCCATCGAGGCAATTCCTGCCGCTTGTTGTTGTAAACCAGTTGCATTTGCAGCCGTACAAAAACTTTTAGTCTGAGCCATGGCTGAATTACACGGCTCGTTTGCATCTGACTGAGAATATTCTGTTTGTGAGCTACTAGGGTTTCCGTCTTTTCCACCGCTGCTTCCAGACCATTGACCATCAGAGCCGCAAGTGCGTGATGGATCAAAGGGATCTTTGTCACCAGCCCCTGAAGTAAAAGACTCGTTCTTATAAGAGCTGTAACAACCACCTGAACTTGCGCCATAAGCGGTATAAGGAACAGCACTTCCTGCCGGAGCTGAAGTTGTTGTCGCTGTTGGTTGCGCCGGAGCTGGCGCAGGATTGTTTCGACCTTCATTACTGTAGTTGCTTGTATCTTGAGGTGCATTTACTGGGGCATTTGGCATCCAAGCATCTGCGGAGTTTGCGTTGTCCATGTCGGCTTGAGTTGGAGCTTTTGAAGCAGGTGCCGGATCGTCACACATATAAGTTTTAGTTGCAGGGGCATAAATTGCACCAGGACTGTTCGCTGAACATCTGCCTGCTTGAGCTTCCTGAATATGAAGTAGAAATGTCATCAAAGAGAACACAGATAGAGTAATTACATTTCGCACAATCACCTCTCAGATAAAAAGGGCAAATTTAGCTCTACTCAACTATCGGATTTCAGAGCAGACCGCTAAAGGCCTAAATTAAAAATTGAATAGGTAAATCGAGCATTTAATTAACAGCTGAAAAGTCTTTATACAGCTTTTGGTGTCTAACTTTTGAGTAGTTTTCTTAGTAAATGGAAATTTGTATTTAACAGGCATATTTAGAGGTATACTTCCGTTCCGTATCAAATTGAGACAAGAGGATTTTCATGAGAAATTTATTTACTAAGTTCTTGAAATTTAGTCTTTTCGCAGCCATTTGTTCCGCTTGTTCAGTACAAAACGATGGATCTAAGACAAGCGGAATGCTCCAGGGTATTATCGGTGGTAAGACCGAAGCCCAGAGCCAGTCCATGGGTTCAATCGAAACAAAAAAATTTGACGCTATTTCAAGTCATATGGCGATGGTTGTTCTTGAAGAAATCACTCCAACGAGTCGAAAGGTTGTTGAATCAGCTTCGGCTGTCATTTTAAATGAGAGATTTGTTATCACGTCAGCTCACATTTTTGAAAATTTTAAATTTGATAGCAATCATATTGGAATCATCACATTTGGCTCTTCCGGAAGATGGCAAAGCCGGACACGCCAAGAGTTTTCTAAACCTGATATTTTAAATCACGACGCCGATGAACTGAGTACACGTGGATGGTCGCTACAACCGGGAAATAAAGATTTTGTTTTCATTCGATTGAACGACGGAATTCCAGCGGGATTTAGTAAAATTTCGATGATGAATGATATTTCCTTTTTTAAAAAAGGGCAGCCTTATCATGCGGCTGGATTTGGCCTTTCTGAAAATGCCCGAGATGACAAAATGTTGAGAACTCTTGATCTGACTCTTTCAAGATCAAGTGTTGATCAGCCGGCAGGACTCTTTTCTACTATACCCAACTCCCTAGGTGTCGAAGACAAAAACTATTTTTTAGAGTTTATTGCAGGCCAAGCTGCGACAGTTAATCCGGGTGATTCGGGCGGAGCTCTCTATTATGAAGGCACTGATGACAACGGTGGACCTCGTGCATTTTTGGCCGGAATTATTACAAGCCATGAGCCTTTCGGATCTCTGATGGCCAACTACGGATTACGTGTC
>JAYUEB010000640.1:0-3398 GCA_043739525.1 Bdellovibrionales bacterium | reverse complement strand
TTTGTATTCACACTATTTGGAGACGTTGTGGATTGATTCGTGTGATCGTATATCCAAGAGTTTGGATCTTGCTGGTTTTGCATTTGCTGCTGTTGATTTGCAACTCCGGTGCTGTTGTAGATTCCACTTGGATAAGTTCCGAAATGAGTTCCCATGGCAGGGGCGGGAGTTGCTCCGGGTGCTAGCTGAGGAGGTGTTGCCTGTGTTGGTATCACTTGCACCGAGGTATTTGGTGTATAAGTTGCGCTATTCGTCTTGCGCGCGAAGAAAAATGCGAAACAAATAATAGCTGTTACTCCTAAGAGCCAGTACAGGTCAGCTCGCGTCGTCTGAGAATGTCCCCTTGTCGTGGTTTGTTGCCCCAATGTGTACGCCATATCTAATCCTTTCGTGGCTCAAGTGATTTGACTGTATGAATTGCAAAGGGCGTGCGAAAAGTCAGGTGCTTGCTGATTTAACCCAAGCCTGAAGCCATTGATCGAGCTGAAGCTGGTTCACTTTAAGATTTGGATGTACGTGAAGTGATAATCCCAAACGTTTATTGATGCTAATGCACCCCACGCTGATGGGTGTCGTGGGTGGGGTTGGAATAATAACAACGAGAGGATCTGAATCGATATTCCAAGATCCTAAATTCGAAAACGTACCGACCCAACGTTCATTTATTTTCTCTGCCTGATTCAAGAGAAAGTTCATCCCTCTTATTCGAATCAGCTTTCCGATATTAAGAGCGACCCACGCACCCCAATGAAACCCGTCTGATAGGCGTTTTTTAATTTGATTTTGAATTTGAATAGCCGAATGAGCGCCGAGTGTATCCACCCAAATCCAAGAGGCATGATTGGAAGTATCAGTTTTTTTTTGCGAATCAACTCTCATGTTGATTGGAAGCATCCAGAAAAATGGTCCGCTGTCTGGGACCCAATGTTCACGTAGAGTTTTGTCAAGAGCCCAAAGAAGTTGAGCGTTAACTGAAACACCTGCAATTTTTGAAGCCGCAAAAATTTGCTGAGAGTCTTCACGGGATAAGACTTGATGAGCGAAGAGGCCATATTCTTTAGGTCGAGTTGGGCTGTAATCCATCACTTTCCACTTCGCACTAAATACCGGTACGAAGCGAAGATTTGCGATTAAGCCGGCAAATAGGGTGCGCCAAGATCGACGATAGATGTCTGGTAAAGTTGGCACTTGAGGTTTTAGACCTTGCTCTCTCAAATGTTCTACAACGAGGCCCACACCGTCGTAATCTGCATGGGAATAATCTTTAAATTTCGTAATCTGATCGGACCCTGGTTCACAGCTTCCGAGCACGACATGAATAGGTATGCCGCGCTTTTCAATGAGGTGAAACCATGTACCGACCCAGTCTTTTTTCATTTAAATGCCTCTTATTGCGGGGCTCACTCTATGCTGTGCAGGGACAGAGATCAAGGTATTGACCTCAAACAGTGCAGCATGTTTGACTTTAAGTTCTCATAAGATTGGATAAACATATGATGAGTCCGGCAGTTGAGTTTTGCAATATTGTATCGCGGGTATTTGTAGGCACCTTTTTTCGTGATCAATATTCTCCGCAAGCGATGAGACGAAATATGGATATCCTATCAGGTTACCCACGAAGATTGTTAAAACGTCGTTCTCCTGAAACAACATTCGAATCGGTAGATATCAAAGGTATGAATGCCGAAATCATTTCGACAAAAGCCAATCAAAAAAAGATGCTGCTTTTTCTTCATGGCGGCGGATACTTCATGGGTTCAGTTCGGTCCTTCCGGCGAATCGCTTGGGAAATATCGCATCTGTGCAATATCAAAGTTATGATCATCGATTACCGTTTAGCCCCTGAGCATCCCTATCCAGCAGCTTTGGAAGATGCAAAAAAGGCTTATCATTTTCTTCGTGCGAAATTTCCGGAAATGCCACTTGCAATTGGTGGAGACTCTGCTGGAGCCGGACTCGCTCTTGCTCTCACCATGTCTCTGAGAGATGAAAAACAAGTGATGCCTGATCAGGTGATGGCAATTTCCCCGTGGGCAGACTTAATTGGTGTTGGTGAATCATTTACGCGCAATCGAAAAACTGATTTTTGGCTTTCAGAATTCGCCCTTCGCAATTGGGCTGGCCATTACGTTGGTAAATATGATCCTAAGGAGCCTTATATTTCTCCAGTGTTTGGCGATTTTTCTGGTTTTCCACCTTTATTGCTATTTGCAGGAGATAAAGAAGTTTTGCTCAGCGATGCGCAAAGAGTCTATGAGTCTGCAAAAAAAGCGGGTGTAAAAGCTGAGCTTCATATTGGAAAAGATATGCAACACGATTGGTTTTTGGCATTTCCGTTTTTGGTGGAGAGCCGTCGCGCACTTGAGACGCTTAAAAATTTTCTGGATTGTGAGGCATCCACGACTCACGTAGAGTCTGCATCGGCACGGTCACTCTAGGTGTTTTAAAACTAAATGCTGAATGCTTCTGCAGTAGCTTTTCTAAAATGCTCGTGCGTGCATTGTCATCGATTAAAAAATAGACATGTTGGACGCGATCAGAATCAATTAAACGTGCAAAGGGCATTTTAAGTCACGGTGCAATCCTTGCTTTTTAAATCACTTATAAAGTACTGAGACTGCGAGAAACCGGGTCGGTTTCATAATAAAATGGAACGGTACTTATTACTTTAGATCCTTGGAGGATTTGTGAAATACGCACTCGTCTTGCTCAATATGTTGGTAGTAACCTCTGCTTTCGCGGGAACACCAAATGTGAATCGCTTCGATGGCCAATATCAACTTGATCTCGGAAAGCGTAGCTTTGGTATAGACGACGAGAAAAAGAGATGTGGCGAGGTAATGTATTTAAAAGGTATTCAAGGTGACGAGACACTTGGTACATATTCACGAGTTGAATATTCTCGTGCACCAATCGTAGCTGAGAGCACAACTCCTATTCAGGGACAGTTGATCGATCAAAATTTAGAACAGAGTAGTTGCGATGGATTGTCGTCTGGAAAATGTTTTGGTAAGCGTGTGCTTTCCATTTTGACTTCTGAAGGGGCTTATTCTCACAAAAAGAGTGTGAGCATGGAGAACTTTCTTTCAACTTCTTACTTCGCGGTGAATAAGCCTATTTCGTTGCGGACCACGATTGAAATTTCTGAGACAGGCGCGATTTTTCGAATCAGAACTCAGGAAGAATGGCCGAGTGATCTTCGTCCACTTGTAAGAACCTGTACCTATAGAAGAGTGCTTGTTCCGGCGATTGCCCCTTCGGATCTTTAGTCAAGAGTTAGTAGGTTGTTCGAAGCCGCGCTCGGTTTGGATCGGTGCGTGCTTTTAACCAATCTAAATTAGGAGTACAATCCTGATAGCCCTTAGCTTTATAGCTTTTGTCTGAAAGATCGACTGGTG
>JAYUEB010000639.1:0-3400 GCA_043739525.1 Bdellovibrionales bacterium | reverse complement strand
AATAAAAATTGGCAAAGGTGTCACTGTGGGTGCTGGAAGCATCGTTATCCGAGACGTCGCTGATCATGTCACGGTGGTGGGAAATCCCGCGCGACCATTAATTAAATCTTAGAAGCCAAAATTTTTACTAAAGTCTCAGTGACGTTTGCGATATCATTTTCAGTTAGGTTTAAGGCACTCGGTAAATTAATTCCCCTCTGGGAAATATCGTAAGAGACAGAATTCATCTTTTGTGCACGAGCACTATCAGAAAAATTTTTATACGCTATCAGGCTACTTAGAGGGTCAAAGAATGGGCGAGTGTTGATCCCTTGCTTCTTTAGTTCTACAATCACTTCTTCCTTACTTGTTTTTAAAGTTTTTGGCAGAAGGATTGTCGACATCCAATAGCTATTGAAGGTTTTTGAATGGCTGGGATTTAATTCGATGAGTTGCCCTGCTAGGTGTTTCTGGTACCAAGAAAAAATGTTTCGCTTTTGGCTGACCAGCTCAGTAAGTCTTTCTAATTGGGCTAGTCCTAGGGCTGCTTGCAGTGGCGACATCTTGTATTTGTAGCCCACTTCAATATTTCGAAACATTGTGTCTCCAGGATTTCTACCATGATCTCGTAAAATACCTATTTTTGCAGCCAAAGTTTCATCATCAGTGACGACCATGCCACCTTCGCCGGTGGTCATTGTTTTAGATCCATGAAAGCTAAAACAGCTTGCAACTCCCCACTGGCCTGCCGGAATTTCGTTAAACCTCGAACCAATCGACTCTGCGGCATCCTCAATCACAGGAATATTATGGGCCCGTGAGAGGGCCATGATATCGTCCCATTCTGCCATATGCCCATACAGATTTACGACGATAATAGCTTTTGTCTTTGAGCTTACAACTTTTTCAATTGTTTTCGCGGACAGGCACCAGGTCTTAGGATCGATATCTGCAAATACTGGAGTCGCGCCCAGATACGTGATGGGTGCTGCCGAAGCAATCCAAGTTGCATCTGGAACAATCACTTCGTCGCCCGGTCCAATATTTAAAGCAGCAAGGCTTAAATGTAGACCTGAGGTGCAAGATGGCAAAGAAAAAGAAAACTTTCGGTTACAATAAGCTGCAAATGATTTTTCAAATTTTAAAATATAATCATTCGCATGCTCATACCATCCATTCGTTACGGCATCAGTCACGTACGATATTTCCTTACTCGTGATTGACGGACCAGCAACTGGGATCTGTTTCATATGTTTCGCTTCAGGTACCCGTTAGGTGCGACCGTAATCATAAGCTTGTTGTGGATTGATGAATCAATCTCAAAAGATTTATTTTCCTTTAAGAATTCAAATACTGCAGTCATTGCATTATTGCCCTTATCCCAAGGGCGATCTTTAAAATAACCTTTTGGTAAGTTTTCAATCACAGTGTCCATCACAATAAAATAACAACCCGTACTCACAAATTGACTATAAAGTCGAAGTTCGTTCAAGACGTGTTCGTGAGTATGATTTGAATCCAAAATCACCATAGTTTTTTTATCTTTCGGGACGAGCGCAGAAACTTTTTTGATAATATCAGCCGAAACAGACGAGCCTTCCAGCAATGTGATGTCGGAGCTAAGCATATGCCCCTCAATAGCCTTTCGATTGTGGGGTCGGATATCAATATCGATACCTATGACTCGTCCGGGGCGGCCTAACATTCTTAACATTGAAGCACTGAAAACCAACGAACCCCCTCGCGCCACCCCAGTTTCGATCACAATATCGGGTTTTGTGGTCCAAATGATTTCCTGCAAGGCAACGATATCTTGGGGATACTGTATAATTGGAAGTCCTAACCAACTAAAGTTATAGGAATAGTTGGATAGGTTGGCCTCCAGAAACCAATCTGAAGTTAGTTTATGAAGAGCATCATTTTTTGCTAGATTCTGAATGTTAAGTTTACGGTTTTCTTCGAACTGAACACGATCGTCTGTTTCATTTTTCATTTTGGCCCAAGATTTTTAGAGGTTAAATCTTTCTCAATCTAATAGATTATCAAGGGGCAGGTAAAGCATTTTACGGATAGAAATTATAAAACGCCATATGTCATGAGGAACTTCGCAAAGGCTTTTTATGCGGATGGAACTTCTTTTCGGTCGCTCCTGTCATCGAGGGAAAATATAGACAATGCCCTTACTTTTGGAGGTTTCTGCTAATTCAAATCAATAATTTCCAATCGACTATTTTTTTAATTCAGCCTTAGCCAAAGCAAAGTCCGCCAAAGCCATTTCCTTCACCAGCGATTCAAAATTATACTCCGCTTTCCATCCCAATTTCGTGCGGGCCTTCGTCGGATCACCAATCAGTAAATCCACTTCAGTCGGGCGGAAGTACCGAGGATCTATCGCAATAATTTCTTGTCCAGGTTTTAATTTAAGATCTGAATTGTGCACCTTAGAAACCACTCCGGTTTCTCCAGCATCTTTTCCTTTAAACTCAATTTCAACACCCAGCTCTTTAAAACAAAGCTGCGCAAACTCTCGCACCGAGTGAGTTTCACCCGTCGCAATCACGTAATCTTCAGCAACAGGTTGTTGCAAAATTCTCCACATGGCTTCGACGTAATCTTTGGCGTGGCCCCAGTCCCGGCGTGCATTTAAATTTCCTAAATACAATTTATCCTGAGCACCTAAGGCAATTTTTGCAGCCGCCATTGAGATTTTTCGCGACACAAAAGTTTCTCCGCGGCGGGGACTTTCGTGATTAAATAAAATTCCGTTACTGGCAAACATACTGTATGCTTCGCGGTAATTCACCGTGATCCAGTAACCGTAAATCTTTGCAACACCATAAGGAGACCTTGGATAAAAAGGCGTCTTTTCCGATTGCGGAACCTCTTGGACTAGGCCGAATAATTCTGATGTCGAAGCTTGATAAATTTTAACTTTTTGCGTTAATCCTAGCAGTCGAACGGCCTCTAAAACTCGTAACGTTCCCAGGCCATCAACATTGGCCGTATACTCCGGAGTATCAAAGCTGACTTTCACATGGGACATCGCGCCCAAATTATAAATCTCATCAGGCTGAACTTCTTGAATAATCCGAGTGATGTTCATCGAATCGGTCAGATCGCCGTAATGCAAAATAAACCGTAGGTGCGACTCATGAGGATCTTGATATAAATGATCCAAGCGCATGGTATTGATGGAAGAGCTTCTGCGCTTAATGCCATGAACCTCATAGCCTTTTTCCAACAAAAGCTCGGCCAAATAGGCGCCGTCTTGTCCCGTAATACCTGTAATAAGGGCTTTTTTCATAGTTGAGTAGAATAGGCCGAGATCCCTTGAAAGTCCATAAACTCCGTTCATAAATCGACTGGAATTGAGGGACACAATGCGGTAGGTTCGGCCATGTCCCTGACCCAAGCCCTCGAA
>JAYUEB010000638.1:0-3402 GCA_043739525.1 Bdellovibrionales bacterium | reverse complement strand
TTCATTAAAAATTTTCTGCGATCTTGAGTGGTTTCAATTCTATCAAGAGTATTAATCGAATCCATCCACTTAAAGCAAAATTTTGCTTTCGCTTTAATCGAAGGAATATTTTCGATCGCAGCAAACGCTTGATTGCGCTGCTCTGGATCCGGAATATAGGTATCGAGTAAAGTGAGATAAAATTGAACGTGAAGAGCCTCTTCATAGAGTTGGCGCGAAAGGTAGAGGCGGGCTTCAGGTGAGTTAATGTGTTTGTACAAATTAAGAACAAGATTGTTTCCGACAATCGAGTCACCGGTAGCAAAAAAAGCAACCAGTCTTCCGATCAAATGCTTTTCAGCAGGATTGAGCTTTGAGTGAAGATCCGTTGTGTCTTTCGAAAAGTCGACTTCGTCAACTGTCCACGTATTCTTAATCGCGTTCTTGTACATCTCGTAAAACACGGGGTACTTCATGGGTCTCAAGGTCAAATTAAATCCTGGGTCTAATAGCATCGTATCTCCTGGTGAGTTTTTGAGGAGCGCTTTTAAAAGTCGCCACTTTAAAACTTGTTATATCTTTAAGTGCAGCTCTCGCATGATTCTGGATTTTCGAGTGAACAAACAACGGCCTCTTGATCCGTGACTATTGGCTTTACAGCCTCAGGTGTCGGAGTATGAGCCGTTTGTGAAATACGTGTCGCCGGACGAGATCTTAAGTAGTAAGTCGTCTTAATTCCGCGCTTCCAAGCATACATATACATCGATGAAAGTTTGCCGATATTTGGACTTTCCATGAATAAGTTCAATGATTGGCTTTGATCAATGTAAGCTCCGCGATCAGCAGCCATATCAATGAGAGCCTTCATTGGAAGTTCCCAAGAAGTTCGGTAAATGAGCTTCAACTCAGTTGGAATTTCAGCAACGTCTTGAATGCTTCCTTCGGCGCGTTTAATTTCGCCGCGAACTTTTTCAGTCCAAAGGCCGAGCGCTTTCAATTCTTGAACGAGATATTTGTTAATCTGCAGGAATTCTCCTGAGAGAGTTTCGCGTTTAAACAAATTGCTAATTTGGGGTTCGATCGACTCATATGAGCCGACGATCGACGCAATTGTCGCTGTCGGAGCAACCGCCAGAAGAAGAGAGTTTCGCAAACCATATTTTTTAACTTTAGCGCGTAAAAGATCCCAAGCCTGAGTTTGAGTTGGGCTCACTCCCCAAAGATCAAACTGAAAGATCCCATCGGCTGCGCGGGTATCTTTGAAGTTCGCGTGAGCGCCCAATTCACGAGCGAGTTCACAAGAGGTATCCATTGCGTGTAAATAAATTTCTTCCTGAATACGAGCTGATAATTTTCGAGCTTCATCTGAGTCAAAGCTCATGCGAAGTTTGAAGAGCATATCTTGTAGGCCCATCACGCCGAGGCCTACCGGACGCCACTTATGATTTGAGCCCTTTGCCTGATCAATCGGGTAGTAGTTGATGTCGATGACTTTATCTAAAAATTTAACGGCGGTACGAACTGTCTTTTGTAGTTTTTCGAAGTCAAATTGACCATTGGTAATATGTCTTGAAAGATTCACAGATCCTAAATTACAAACGGCTGTCTCATCGTTATTTGTGACTTCTAAAATTTCAGTGCACAAATTAGAAAGATGGACAACATTGCCTGGCACCTTGGTTTGATTACATTTTTGATTTGAAGCATCTTTAAAAGTCATCCAACCATTGCCAGTTTGGGCAAGGGTTTTCATCATGCGAGAGTAAAGACCTCGAGCATCGACTTGTTTGGTGAAGATTTTTTTCTCTTCGGCTTCAAGATAAGCTTTTTCAAAAGCTTCGCCAAAAAGATCGGTGAACTGAGGCGTGACCTTTGGATCAAAGAGAGACCAGGTTCCGCCGGTTTCGACTCGTTTCATGAATAAGTCAGGAACCCAGTTCGCAATATTTAAATTGTGAGTGCGTCTTGCCTCGTCGCCCGTGTTATCTCTGAGTTCTAAGAACTCTTCGATATCAGCATGCCAAGTTTCGAGATAAACACAACAATCACCCTTGCGCTTTCCGCCCTGGTTAACGGCTGCGACCGATGAGTCGAGTGTTTTAAGCCAAGGTACGATTCCGTTAGAGTGCCCGTTTGTTCCTTTAATGAGAGAACCGCGTGCGCGAACTCTATGGTAAGCAACGCCAATGCCGCCCGCAAATTTTGAGAGCAATGCAATGTCGGTATATTTTTTATAAATAGAAGAAAGTTCGTCCTCAGGAGAGTCGAGCAAATAACATGAGCTCATTTGAGGGCGCAAAGTACCTGAGTTAAAAAGAGTTGGCGTACTTGGCATATAGTCGAGTTTTGAAGTGAGTTCGTAGAGCTCAACTGCTTCTGCAGCATTTTTTGCGAGTCCACAAGCAACCCGCATAAAGAAGTACTGAGGTGTTTCGAAAACGCTACGAGTTTTAGGATCTTTTAAAAGGTAACGATCATAAACCGTACGCAAACCAAAATATTCAAAGAGTTGATTGCGAGTGTAATCGAGTGCGACTTCGAGTTCGTGAGCATTGGCCTGAACAAAACGAACAACTTCGTCATTAATGAGGCCGGCTTTTCCGCCATATTCAATCGCATCTTTAAAAGATCGAACACCGGTGGTCCGCACTTCTTCTTCAACATAAGTTGAAAGCAAATTCGCAGCGAGGAGAGAGTATTGTGGCTCTTCGCCAATGAGCAAGCTTGCAGTTGCAATACAAAGATCATCGAGTTCTTTTGTCGTTGCGCCATCGTAAAGACCGCTGATCGCTCGAACGGCTACACGATAAGGATCAACTTCAGTCAGGCCATAACAACAGCGCATCACTCGTTCAACGATCTTAGTCACATTCACTGGAACTAACGAGCCGTCACGCTTTTTGACTCTCATGACCGCAGAAGGACTACGCACTGGGGTCGCATTCATTGGGTTTGTCTGGGAAATTGTCTGGGAAATTGTCTGCGAGATTGTCTGGGAGTTTACTAAAGTATTCATCGGGTTTAAATTCGGATTTAAATCGGGAGTTGTTGTTACTTCTGTTTCCATGCTGCCTCCAGGCTGCTGCTGATTATGCTGTATTCTAAAGGTCTTCGTTTCTGGGATTTCTTACCCATATCTTTCGACTCGACTTCGCTCGAATTCACTCGACTTCAGAAATGCCCCAGACGTAGCTAAGACACATCAAAAGAGCGAAAGGGACACCCCAGCTATGATTTTTTTGAAAAAAAATCATAGACATTCAGACAAACAAAAAATTTTGTATGAACATTCAAACGCTGGCTCTTATTTGATACAAAATTTGATCTAAGATTTGATACAAAATTTGATTCAAAAGAACTGCGCTTTGATTGAAGAAACACCTAGACATAGAAAGAACCCCCCTCAAGGTATTTTCCGTCCAA
>JAYUEB010000637.1:0-3405 GCA_043739525.1 Bdellovibrionales bacterium | reverse complement strand
GGGCCTTAATGCGCTGAATTGCGAAAAGCTACGAGGTACTTCTCTCCAATTGCTTTTTCAGTTTCATTTAGTTTCTCTAAATAGTGGCTCATATGACTAATATTTTTTTGAAAGGCTTGTTTATTTCCTCTTTGTTTTTCAACAGCAGCGAGTGCTTCAAAAACAAAAAACAAATCAAAGTCGCCCGCATTATTCTTTTGGCAGATATCCAAATTAAGAAGCGCGTGCGCGAGTGCCTTGTCCAAATCTTTCGCTTGTAAAAAAGTCTTCGCGAGTCGGTATTCGGCGATTGCGACTTCTCTCCATGTGCCGGCAAGCTCCCAATATTTGCGGCCCGTTTCAGCCGCTAAGATCATTAATCTTACCTCTTCAGGAGTTCGCACGGATTTTTCTTCAAGACTTACTGCTAAATTATTTCCAGAAATTGCGAGCGAGCGATTAGCTGGATCTTTTGCATCAAGAGTGTCTGCTTTCTTGAGAGCTTCGACGATCAGTTCTTGTGATCGGCTCACATCATGCAGGCACAAATGACATGTTGCCATTGCCAAAATACGAACTTGATCTGAAGTGGAGAATGAATCTAGATTCACTGGCAACTGACCCGCTATTTGAAGTGATGCAATTGATCTTAGAAGAACTCGTTCGGTCTCACTTCCGGCTTTCATGAGCGCGTGATTCTTTAAAAGTCTTAAGAAAGAAATTCCATCTCCCCATATGCCGAGATGTTCGCCGGTGACATGAGTAACGAGCGCTGCGAACTGAGCGATCTGTTCATTTGATTCGATCAAGGCCATTGATTCTGGAAAAGAATCAGCGAGATTTTGCGTCTCTACAGCGTGAACGTTCCAGCCATTTTGTAAGTAGGTTTCGAAATTCATTGTTATCCTATATGTTTACAAAATTTACCTGAAGCTCCTAACTTCATCAAGATTTTTATCAAGGCCTAGCCTTGACCACGCCAAACTGGATTGTAAACTCATATCTTTTAGGAGAACTTATGAGAAAAATAAGTCTTGTTTTGGCCCTTCTTTTCATTTCACAAATTACTTTTGCCTTCAGTTATGAAGATGTTGTGAATCTCATTCAAGACAAACATGTTCATTCAATTGAACAACTCCTGCCTCTGTTACCAGCCGAAGTGCTGCATAATTATACTCTCATGTATCAAAGCCAAAGCTTGCAATCAGCGTCCTATGCAAATCCTCGAGCTATTCTATTTTCTAAAGATGCTGAGTTTGTTGCGTCTTTTAATGGCGATAGCTCGCAACACAATTACAGCCATTTTGAGATGATTCAATTCAGAAAGGATACGAAGACTTTCGAATTTCGTTCTATTGATTTCTCGGATCCAAATAGAATTGTTTTTTCTGAAGCAAATCCTAAACTCTGCTTGAGTTGTCATAGTCAATCTCCCCGGCCCATTTGGGCAAACTATCCTAATTGGCCAGGAGCCTTTGGATCTCACGAGGATTTTTTAACCGGCGACGAGAAAGCAAAGTATCGAAGCTTTCGAGCCTTAGCTGGACAACATCCAAGATACAAATGGCTCGCCTATGATCAAGAAGATTTTCCATATCTTCAAAATGGCCAGCATCAATATCGTCCTAACAATCGCATGGGTAAATTATTTGCTCGCCTTGAGGCTCAAAGAATTGCAAATGAAATTCATAAGAGTCCGTTTTATCAAAGCCATCCAGCAACTGTATTGCTCGGGGTTCTTGGATGCAGTGATTTAGAGAGTCCCGCAAATGCAAATTATAAAGAAAATTTAAAAAAATCACTTGTTCTTGCCTTTCCTCAAAACACCAACAGCAACCTTTATCTGGACTTACAAAATATTCAGGCTCTGGAGTTGAGTGATAAATCACCGGGGCTTGAAAATTATTTTACTCTAGAAAAATTGACGACAGGTCTCTCTATTTACGATTGGAATTTAGATCTTCACTCGAGCCGAGAAAGTGTGAGATACAATATTGGATTTGGTTCAGATGAAACAATAGATCGCTGGATTGCGGCTCGTCTGATCGAATTTGATTTTCAGAGTGACCCCGTTCTCGGCGCCCCACTTACACTTCAGTCGTACAAGACTTATTACGATAATATAAATAGCGAAGGAGCCACTGCGCGAAGCCTCGAGCCTGGTGGAATTCTTGAAATCTATGATTCAGAAGGACTTATCTACGACCCAGCTCAAGTCTCAAAAATTTGCCCTACCCTATTTGAACGAAGCAAACACGAATTTAGCCTTTAACCCATTCGTGCCAGTCGTTCATCGTGAGCTCAGTCATGAGCTCAACAGACTCAATCCAATCGGATTTTTTGCGTGATTTAAGATCTGCTAAAATCGCTTTACGATTGGACGCGTGAACATTTGCGAGTTCAAATCCCATTGCTGTTATGAGTTTGAGTTCATCAAGACGTTTTGGTAAAGTTGAGATTTCAATTTTGGTACAATGAGGAGCAAGCCTTCTGGTAACCCATTTCTTTGAAAAACTTAAAATGGGATCTCGCATACGTACGGCTTGTTCGATAATTTCTTCGCAATAAAGCTGCTGAGTTGGCTTATTCTTCGCCCATAAATAAGCGGAGGAACAAAGCCCTTTTGTTTCTCGAACGATTCGCCCGCCGTTAAGCTCCGCACTGACAATAAATCTTGGCCTACCCAGACTTCCAAGTCCCGCTACACGATGAGCAAAAGCAAAATTCTTTGAGCCTTTGGGTAAATGATCTATCAAGATTTTTTTGATTTTTTGAGACGGTTTTAGAATGGAAGGAAATCTTGAATCCAATTTTTCAAAAAAGTGTTTTGGATCGCGCAGTGAATGAGTTGCGATGTCTCTCAACCACGCATGCTCTTCTTCTAAGACAAAGGCTCTCCCCCCAGCTATTAAGCCTTCTTCATAGCCTTCTAAGATGGACTTCAAAATTTGCTTGCAGCTTAAGTTCAAATGATCACAAGAGCTTGCAATTTGAGCACTGACTGCGAGGCGTATGATGTCGATTGCATAGGGCATTTCACAAGCTTCGTCGAAGTCGTTAACTCCCCAAATAAGCCGTCCTTCGGAGTCTCTCCACGTTCCATAATTCTCGATATGGAGATCTCCAATTGCTAAAATCTTAGGAGCTTTATGAAATTGAGTCATGTTTTCAAGCCAGAGTTCACACCATCTAAAAAAGGTCGCTCTTAAGAACGGAAATGAGCTCTCCTTCATCCGATCATGCTTGAGTTCGAGATCGACTTCGATCAAGGGAAGCTGTTTTCTCAGCCAGCTTTCATATCGTTTATTTGAATCTCTAAAATCCATTTTCGGCCTCTCAAATGAGATATTTAAATTTAATTGACCTCTGCCGTCAATGTATCAAACTTGACATTGAATATGACATACGAAAGCATTTTCTCTAAGC
>JAYUEB010000636.1:0-3405 GCA_043739525.1 Bdellovibrionales bacterium | reverse complement strand
GTTAAACTCTTTTTTATTTCTTCAAGAGACCAAACGTAAAAAGTTCCTTCAACACCTTCGCTATCAGCATCCTCAGCAGAGTAAAATCCACCTTGTGGAGATTTCAAATCACGCAAGACATACTCAAGTGTTTCTTCAAGTACTAATTTATATTCTTGTTCCCCAGTGAGTTGAAAAGCCTCTAAATAAAGTTGCGCCATCGCAGCTTGGTCATACAACATCTTCTCAAAATGCGGAACGAGCCATGCCGAGTCCGTTGCGTAACGATGAAAGCCCCCGCCCAAATGATCGTAGATTCCACCGCGAGAAATCGCATCAAGCGTCGTTCGAATCATCGACAAAGCTTGCGACTGAGGTTCTCTGAGATGGTAGCGCATCAAAAGTCTCATACCATAAGAGGGAATAAACTTCGGAGCGCCCGCACGGCCACCCTTTTCAAAATCAAAAGCTTCTAAAAAACCATTGTAAAAATCTTTAAAAATATTGGGATTTAGCTCCCCCGCTTCGGAGTCCTTGTCTTTGATCTTAAGCCACTCGGTAATTTTTCTTCCGGTCGCATGAATTTGCTCTGGATGCTTGAGCCAAACTCTCTGCACTTCATTTAAGATCTGGATAAAGTTGTTCTTCGGAAAATAAGTCCCGCCATAAAAGGCCTCACGATCTGGTGTGAGAATCATATTGAGCGGCCATCCGCCGCTCCCGTTCAAACCTATTAAAATATTCATATAGAGAGCATCCACATCGGGGCGCTCTTCGCGATCAACTTTTATCGCCACAAACTTGTCATTGAGAACACGAGCGACGTCGTCTTGAGTAAACGACTCATGCTCCATCACGTGACACCAATGACAAGTTGAATACCCTATCGAAAGCAGAATGAGCTTGTTTTCGTTTTTGGCTTTTTCAAAAGCCTCTGCTCCCCATGAGTGCCACCAAACGGGATTAGTCGCGTGCTGTTTAAGATAAGGACTTTTTTCTTGAGCGAGATGATTTTTCACGAGCAACCTCTAAAAGAACAGCGAGGCGAAAAGCGAGACTCCCTTTTCAGAATCCGTTACCTCAGAACCTGTTTGAGTGAGTTTGTAACTTGAATTTGTGATTAAAGCACCTATTGCCAACATGTGAAATTCAACAAATCCGCCGTAGCGCCAACGTGACATCTGCCAACTTCCGCCAGCCGCAGAACTATCTTGAGAAGGAGTGGTATCAAATTCAGCCTGAGCTCCCAAGAAAGGCAGAAGATAAAGTTTCGCCTCGGCTCCGAAATAAAATGAACTCAGAGAAGCGGAGGTTGCGTTGGCATTTGCCCATAATCCAGTTTCAGTAAGATTTAAATATCCCGCTTTCACAAACAAACTGGTATCTTGAGAACTTCGACCGAATGGTCTTAAGATAATTGCGGCTCCTGTTTCAGAGGTTTTATATTGTGATTGGGCAGAGCTCAAACCAACTGCGAAGTTCTGAATTTGCTCAATATAGACTTCAACTCCGACATCTATATTAATAAGACGTCGAGTCCCACCTTGTGAAATGAAATCGTTCGCTAAAAATTGCAGGCGCGCCATATTGGTCTTCGCTGTACCCAAAGTGGAACCATCATCACGAGTGAGATTCGCGGAAGTCTCACTCATATATGTCAGAACTAAATCCGGGTGGATGTGAAAGCCGCCACTTCCACCTGTTCCGTATTTTGCGTTTTGTGCAGAAATGATCTTCTTCTGATTAGTTAGGTAGCCAATAATATCAAATCTCTCAGCCTGCCGATCCTTATATTTTTGATTGAAAGATGAGCCAGCAGAGCCCGTTCCAGAGCTTTCTTGTGCAAATATTTTAGGCATAAATGGATTTACGACGCATGTAATCGTTATAAATGTGACTTTTAAGACGATTTTTTTCATATATAAATCCTTCACAAAATGCCCCATTTTTTGTTGATAACTGGCTCTGTGATCAAACAAGCGGCGCCGCTTTTTATCTGCTTTTACTCAATTTTTGGCACTCAAACGCTTTTTCGAAAGACTTGCTTAACAAAAATACAGGCTTTTATTTTGACGCTTTTCTTTATTTTTGACAAACGAAAGTCTAGCGTGCCGCGCGAGATCGTGGTTTAACGGCAAAAGATAGAAAACAAAACCGGGGAGAATTGTCTCTCCAAAACAAAAGGATAGAAAATGAAAAAAACAATGTTAGCTCTCGTTGCAGCTACTCTCGCTTTTGCTGGTTCTTCTGCATTTGCAGGTCCAAAAATCGAAAAACCACTTTGGGATTGTGCTTTGACATTTAAAGCTGCTGGCGGCGGTATCCAAGTTATCGTTGGTCACTTTGCATTGTCAGGCCCAGGCGAAATCAGCTGTGTAGACATCGCTGGTAACACAGAAGTTCTTCCAGTAACTGTTACTATCAAAGCTGCTCCAGTTGCTGCTAACGTAGCTCTTGGTTACTTTCAAATGCAAGGTCTCGCTACAGGCGTTGGCGTTGCTACAGGCCCAGCTGCTCTTCTTGGAAACTACGTAACTGTTTCTGCTGAAGGCGCTCTTGTTCTTGGCGCTGCTGCAAACCTTTCTCTTAAAGGTGGCCGCGAAGCTCTCACTATGGATCTTGGTGTTGGTTTGACTGAAGGCTTCGGCGTTCAATTAGGTCTTAACCAATTGACAATTACTGCACGCAAATAATTTTTGTTAAATTAAAAATTCTCTTAAGGGGATTCTATTTAGTTAGAATCCCCTTTTTTTTGGTGACACACCTGTGCTTTCTCGTTAGTTCAGACCTATGAAGACTCCCGAAAACAAAGACGAAGTTTTTAAATCTATTTTCGAAGCCATTATTCGTCTCGACATGCAAAAGGGTCATTTGAAATGGAAGATCTCTGAAGTCGCCAGAGCTTCTAAAATCTCACGCACTCTCATCTATTATTATTTCGGAAATTCAAAAGAGAATATGATCGCAACTGCTATCGACTTCCTGGGAGAAGAATACTTTGGCCTCAGTCCCGAACGCCTTGCCATGTGGGAGCGTGGAGAAGTTCTTGAGAGCGTGCTGAAGTCTAGAGAGCTTTGCCAAGGGGCTTTGTATGTTCCATTTTTTCATATGGCAAGACGACACCTCAAAGGAAAAACCGGCGATAAATTGAGGGATCTTGAAGCCCGATATCATAAGAAACTTCAAAGCTATTATCCTGAAGCAAACAAAGATGATATCGAGGCTCTTGCGGCCGTTCTATTTGGAATGGCCGCAATGCCCAACTTAAGTAACGCCGGTGTCGTGAGCGCTTTGGGAATTATTCAAAGGAATTTAGTTTTTAAGCGAGCTTTGTAACTGCTCAGGTCCCTCGAATCGAAATCGCGTGACAGTTTCAGCGGATAACTTATCATTTTTTTTGCGCGAGGAGAAAAATGAAAAATATTT
>JAYUEB010000635.1:0-10267 GCA_043739525.1 Bdellovibrionales bacterium | reverse complement strand
CGGAGGCGCATTCCCTTATTTACGAGGCTTTTGATTTCTAGATCTCCACCGCATTTAGTGATCTCCTCGTAAACAGCACTGATTCCTACTCCGCGGCCAGAATATTCCCCGACCTGATCGCGCGAAGATAAATTGCCTTTCATTAAAAGCTTGAGTAACTCATCCTCGGGGAAGTCTTGAGGCTTCGTATTTTCACCCTTTAACTTTTGGCGAATTTTATCAAAATCAATTCCCCGGCCATCATCTTCAATGTCTATTTCAAAACCTTTTTTTCCGTTTCTCTCCATATTTCTGAGATGAATACGAATCGAACCAGACTCACTTTTACCTGAATCGAGTCTCTCTGCAGGAGATTCGATGCCGTGATCGATCGAGTTTCGAAACACATGAATTAACGATGCAAAAAAATGGCTATATGGTTTTGAATAGATCCGAATATCATCAGAACTAACTTCTATTGGGTTCAATTTTTTTGATAAATCGCGAGCAACACTTTGAACACGAGACTCGTAGGTCTTAACAAGATCTGCAGCCTGGATTTTCAAAAAATTCTCAGTAAATTGTTTTTTGATCTCCGGATGCGATTTCAGATTTTCTAAGAAATCAAACACCTGTGTTTTCGACAGTTGAACTGTTTCAGCTCTCTCGCCAAAAATAAAACTAAACTCACTGACAAATCGATCGATTTGCCTTTGGGATTCAGAAGCAAAAGGTATCACTTTATCTTTATAGGGTAGACTCTCATCCTTTAAGGAAGTCTCAAACTCTTCTAAAAATAATTTGAACGAATTCATTAGAAAGCTAGCCGCCCCGCCCTTCAGGGTATGTACTTTTCTTTTGAATTCGATCAGGGTGAGGTCTTCAGCTGCAATTTGCAGGAGCGTTTCCGAGCAAAACTTCAAAAAGCTCATCACATTATTTTTCTCTTTGATCAGCTTCACAATACAATTGACGTATTCTTCTTTTTCTTTCATCTGAGCTTTAATTTTCTCTTCGTTGGTTCGATCGGTACAAATCATAATGACGTTTTCGATTTGACCGTTAAAATTACGAGAGGCTTTGAACTCCAAATGAATGGACCATTTCTTTGAATGATTAAATTTTGGCGGTCCCAAGCTAGCTATATCGTTAAACGAGATTTTTTCCTCAAAAAGAGCCTGAATCCAAAGCTGAATTTCTTCTTGTTCGCTAGGAGGAATTCTTAATACCTCGATGATACTTTTTCCGCTTGGAATTATCTCAAGTAAATCCTCAGATGCCTTAGAATAAGTTGGGGAACAGATCCCATTTTTATCAAAAGTAATAAAGCCCTGCCCAAGAGAATCGAGCATCCCATGAATTGTTCTGTTGAGAGAATTGAGTTCCTGACTCGATATTTCTAGGTTTCGATTTACAGTTTGTAGACGATCCTCAAACTGGGAGTAGGCCGAGTCGACCAATTGAAAAAAGTCTTCGTTTTTCTTAACAGTCTCGGCATCGAGAGAGAGATGACTCCCTTCAAATACCTTTTTTATTTGTCTTTCAAGCTTTTTTGATAAAGGCATTTTTGTTGTTTTCAATATTTATGAATACTTCAAAGCTATCTGTTTCAAAATTAACTGGCAAAACGAGAGTGTATCCCGAAAAAAGAGCATCATTTTGTAAATCACTTTTTAATAGGACTTTTGGAATTGAAAGTTGAAATTTATGACCCCGCTCTTCATTTAGAACTTTTTTAATCGAGGCATATATAATATTTGAGATCTCTCCAATCGCGTCTTTAACCACGTCGTCTATCTCTGACATTGGCCTACTGTAAACCTTGCTTACCAAATTAAGTGCAGCCGCTTCAGGAAATGAAACAATAAGGGCTCCTTCAACATCATTTTGATCCATACTCACGCACGCGTAAATATCCCCTTTCGAAAGATGAGGCGAAGACAACTTATAATTGCCAAAATCCATATCAATACTAAATGCAGACTGAAAAATGAGATGAATTTTTTCAGTAAGAAGGTTGGCAAGATCCGAATTTAAAGCTAGGGCTTCATTTTCAATTTTTTGAGCATTGCCCATGACTAACTGCCCTTCTTTAAATTGATTTTTAAATTAATTTCGCCAATTTTTTCCGAGAGAGCCTCGCGCGTAATGGGTTTAACTATGTAGGCATTGGCTCCCGCCGAAATGGCTTTTAGTAGATTTGAACGTTCGGCTTCTGCAGTGACCATAACAATCGGGACTGTCGAGAAACGTTCGTCCGCGCGGCACTTTTTTAATACCTCAAAACCGTTCATGATGGGCATGGCCCAGTCTAGAAAAATAAGTGAAATGGGATTTTTCTCTGAATAACACTTTTCAATAATATTGAATGCGTCTTGACCATCTTTTGCCTGAACTTGGTCATTCATCCCCAAAGCTTTTAGCGCTTCGCTCATCAAAATACGGGCTAGACTAAAGTCATCAACAATTAAAACTTTCGACGAATTTGTGATCATAACGGCGGTGGCTCCTGGTTTCATAGCCCAAAAAAATCTGCATTTCCATCTGTCGGAATATGTGTAAGATTCTTGAATTAAAAAAATATGACCTGTATCATTTTAAGAAACTTTCAACTCCGGAGCGTTTATGCAAGTTCAGCAAGTTAATTTTAAGTCTAATCAATTCGATTCAAAACAAGTCTTACCTCTTGAAGAAATTAAACCTCATTTGCTTATTGCTTTCGGAGCTCCAAATTTTTTTTCTCAAAGCGATTTTTTTAAAAAACTCGAGGGGCGATTTTCAAATTCGCAAATATTAGGCTGCTCTACTGCGGGTGAAATTAGTGAGGACGGTGTTAGTCTGGAGTCGTGTGTACTGACGGCAATTCATTTCGATAAAGAGCCAAAATTCAAAACGGCATCTGCGCGTTTCGCTCAAGGAAGCGATCCAGAAGAGACGGGCAAAAAGTTAGGTGAGCAACTTAAAGCCCCTGACTTAAAAAGCATTTTCATACTCAGTCTAGGTGTCGGCATTAATGGAAGCGCGCTGATAAAAGGCATTCAAAGCGCTGCTGGAACTACGCAAATCTTAACAGGCGGCCTCGCAGCCGACTACGGTGCCTTTAAAAAGACTTACACTTTGTTGAATGGCGAAATTTCCTCAGACTCTGTCATTGCAATTGGTTTTTATGGTGACCATATTCACTTTGGATATAGCTCACGGGGTGGTTGGGAAACTTTCGGCGCCATTCGAAGAGTCACCAAAGCCAAAGAGAATATTTTATTTGAACTCGATGGCCAGTCCGCCCTCGAAGTCTATAAGAAATATCTTGGTGACAAGGCCAAAGATCTTCCTGCTTCGGGCCTTCTTTATCCATTAGCAATTTTAAACGAAGATCAAACCAATTCAGGAGTGGTTCGTACAATTTTGGGAATCGACGAAAAAGTTGGAAGTCTTGTCTTAGCTGGCGATATTCAAGAGGGCGGCCGCGTTCAGCTCATGCAATCCACTTATGCAGGTCTTGTGAGTGGCGCGAGGACAGCCGCAACGGAAGCAAAAAATATGTCTAAGACTGACAATAACAGTCTTGGTATATTAATTAGCTGCATCGGACGAAGGCTGGTGATGCAAGATGACATCGTCGAAGAGGTGGACGCCGTCAAAGAAGTCTTTGGCAGTAAATCTATTGTTACAGGTTTTTATTCAAATGGCGAAATTGCGCCTTTTCAGCAAGTGAAAAACTGCAAGCTCCACAATCAAACAATGACGATCACGTATCTAACTGAGGAGTAACAAAAAGGTACCTGTTACAATTTGGAGATGCGACGCGCGGAACGCAGTTTCATGCTACTCACTATTTGCGCGTCGCATCTCCAAATTGTAACAGGTACCTTTTTGCTTACTGCTGCTCCGTTGCCCGAGCAATTTCTTGATCTCGCAGAACTGCTTTTTCAAAACTATATCTGAGAGCTCGTTCAATCTCTAGCTCGCGCATTGACTGAAGGCCCGCAAAGGTCACTCCCTTTTTTGAAACGACTTTCTCTTGAAGATCCACCAAAGTCGTTTCGGGAGTTTTTTCAGCCATGAGTGCCGCACCCAAAAAAGTTTGGACAACCATCTCGCGCGCGAGTTTAGGATCAAAGTTATGTTCTTCAAGCCATTCTTGCCAATATTCCATGAACTCGAGAACAAAACCGGTTCCACTGCCACATGAAACGGTAAGAGCTTCGAAGGATTCTCCCTCGGGAACTGGAACCAAAAGTCCGAGTGGTTGAAAAATTTCGACGACTTGAGATTCATATGCCAATGCTTTTGGGCCAAGACAATATCCGACAACGGCTTTGCGAATGGTCGCAGGAGTATTAGGCATCACCCGAACAAGACCAGCTACTTCGGGCAAAAGTTTATGCAAAGTTTTGATACTAAAACCTGCTGCAAGTGAAATCACAAGATGGGCACTCGAAAAAGTTGTCGCAATCGGTTCAAGCACAGGCGCTAAATCTTGCGGCTTCACGGCGAGCACAATGGTTTCGCATTTTTCAACAAGTTCTTCGTTGGTTTTGCAAACACCAATGCCGTACTGCTCTTGCATCTTAACGAGTTTTCCAGGAGAGCGATTTGTTGCAAATATTTGGCTTGGTTCAAAAGTTTTGCTTTCAATAAGTGCTTTGATGATGGCTTGTCCGAGATTTCCGATTCCAATAAAACCGATTTTTCTATTTTTAGTCACTGAACATTCCTCTCGCCGAAGATGGCGGTGCCGATACGGACGTGAGTCGCTCCCTCTAAAATTGCGGACTGAAAATCGTGGGTCGTCCCCATTGATAAGATCGCAAAATCTGATTTTTGGCTATCAGATAATTTCTCGGAATGTTCTGACATGAACTTTCGCAAAATTCGAAAGTAAGCCCTTTGTTCAACCGGATCTTCGGCCAAAGGAGGCAGACACATCAGACCGCAAAGACGCAAATTTTTGAGCTCAAGAATTTGTGCGAACAAAGCTCCTGCCTCGGGCAATTTCACTCCAGACTTTGACTCTTCATCTCCAACATTTATTTGCATGAGAATATTTTGAATCATGTTTTTTTTCTGAGCTTCTTTTGAAATGGATTGAGCAATTGAAAGTCGATCAACGGAATGGATCAGCGAAAAAGAACCGACAACCTGGTGAGCTTTATTACTTTGTAAATTGCCGATAAAGTGCCACTGGACAGGCTTAGCAAGCTTTGCTAGATCTGAAATTTTTGTCAAAGCTTCTTGAACATAATTTTCACCGAAATCAGTTTGGCCGGCTGCAACTGCCTCTAAAACTTCAGAAGTCGGTTTCGTTTTTGAAACGGCAATGAGCGAACAGGCTTGCTGAGTACGACCCGCTTTCAGGCAGGCGTCTGCCATTTCAAATTTGATTTTTTTAAGATTTTCGGCGATCGACATGCCAATTATTTTCTTTTAAAATTTTTTCTACGAGTCCGACAGACAAACCCATCACATTGTCGATGTTTCCATCAATGTGATCGATGAAACCTTCAGCCAGAGTCTGAATGCCGTAAGCACCGGCCTTATCCAGACCATCACCACTGGCAACGTAACTTGAAATTTGTTGTTCCGTTAGCTTTTTGAAGTAAACATACGACTCTTCGTGAGCAAGCACTTCGCGTTTTTTACCTGGCTCCAAAAAGCAAATTGCGGTGATCACACTGTGCTTTCGTCCAGAAAGTCGCTCCAAAAACTCTCTCGACTGCACAAGGTCTTTAGGCTTGCCTAGAACTTCGCCATCGAGCACGACGAGTGTGTCGCCTGACAGAACTAAATTGTTGTGCAACTTCGGATACTTGTCCGACTCGACTAAAGCATGGGCTTTTTGCCTAGCGAGATCCTCAATTTGAGCGCTCAAGCTTAGGTTTTTGTTTGGAATTTCCGATATTTGAATAGAGTGAACTGAAAATAAAAAGCCCGCTCTTTCGAGGAGCTCTCTTCTACGTGGAGACCCGGAAGCTAAAATCAGCGTGTGCATAGATTTAAGTTACACCACAGAAAGGCCTTTCATGGGAAGCAATATCAAACTCTATATCGGAATTTTGGTATTCGGTTTTGCCGTTTATAGATTTCTATCTACGCTCTTTGCAAAAAACGAAGAAGCCAAGTCTTTGCAGTGGGCTTCAGCAAGTGCTCCAGTAAAATCGAAATCACAAATCATTGAATTCTCTCGTCAGCTTGCTCACCAATTTACCCTTCAGCATGCCATGCGAATCAAGAATCCAAACTTTCGTAAAAAAATTGAAAACCTGATTGTGACCTCTGGCTTGTCGGCAGAGTTAAACGTGGATGAGTTCATAGCTCTTCAACTTTTTTGGGGAATCATGTTCCCAGTCTTGTGTTTGATTTTAAACTTCGCGCTTCAGCTCGGATATCCGTATTTCTTTTTCCTTTTGATTATTCCTTTCGGGTACAACGTTCCACGCTTTCATGCAAACGCACAAAAGAAAGCGCGACAAACTTCGATCTTGGCAGATCTCCCATTTTTTGTCGATTTGATGTCGCTTGCAGCGGAAGCGGGACTCGACTTACAAGGCGCGATGAAAAAGATCGTCGAAAAATCGAGTGACGACAGTGTATTGGCCGCAGAATTTAATCGCGTGCTCGAAGACATCGCGATTGGTAGTTCACGAATCGATTCTCTCAAAGCTCTTGCACGACGTATTGATCTCAACGAAGTCAATTCTCTCGTGAACGTAATCGTTGACTCAGAAAGTACAGGCGCGAGTGTTGTTAAGGTTCTCAAAGAGCAATCGATTCAAATGCGTCTTGAAAGATTTGTTCGCGCAGAAAAAGCGGGAGCAAAAGCCTCTCAGGCTATTCTGATTCCGATGATCTTATTTATTATGCCGGCGGTGTTCATTATGGTTTTTGCACCGGTAGCCCTCAACATGATGTTTGGAAAATAGAATGAAAAAGCTTTTGAATAAATCGAAATCAAATTCACAAATCGTAGGATCTTTACGTTTTGCAGATACTTATTTTTCGAGACTCAAGGGCCTTATGTTTGATCGATCTATGGATGCAGGGTCAGGACTCCTTTTTGAAGACTGCCGATGCATTCAAACCTGCTTTATGAATTTTGCGATTGATACCATTTTTATCGATAAGAATTTTGTTGTGAAAAAGACTTTTGAAAATATTAAGCCTTGGAGACTTTCGCAAATTGTTTGGCAAGCGAGCTCAGTGATTGAGCTTCCTGCCGGGACATTAAAATCTGTACGTGTCGATGTTGGAGACGAACTTTATGTGGGCGATTAGAATTTTAAGTGGTGCCCAGGCCGGGCAAGTTTATCCACTCAAAATGGGTAAAAACGCGATAGGCAGAGCACCACAGTGTGAAATTAAAATTCAAGCAAATGGCGTATCGAAAGAGCACGCTCAAATATTTCTGACGGATGACAAAATCATTCTCAGCGATCTCAATTCGCGAAACGGAACTTTCGTCAACGGTGTTAAAATTCAAAATCAACGAGTCAACATCGGAGATAAAATTGCCCTAAAAGATATTCTATTTGATATCTTGAAGCTTCCTGATGTCGCACTCTTGTCGCAGCACCAAAAGGCAAGTCGCGCAAATGTGTCGCTCGGAAGCTCACTCGGTACAAATCCGGCTTCACAACAGAATTGGGATTCAAACTTAGCTCCTCAAATGCCAAATCACCCAGATCCATATATGAGTGCAAATGAATTTTCACGTGCAGGTGCTCAATTTGATCCGGCCGAAGCTCCAGAGAAACAAGATCAAGGTAACTTTTTTCAGAATCTCAAAAACTTACTCGATAACTATTTTGAATCCGTTGCAATGCCAGGAATCTATTCGTTCGCTCAGTCTCTTGAGTTTCGCTGGGTGATCGGCGTGTTCATCGGAATATTTATTTTTATGGTAACCTCACTCTCGACTATACCAATGACCACAACGATCTCTCATACGATTGAGGCAGAAAGTATGCGACGTGCTGTTACGATTGCTCGAGGTCTCGCTCAACTCAATCGCCAAGCCGTTATTGATAATCTCGAAGTTTCGGTAAGCACTCGAACTGCAGAAATTGAAGATGGAGTTTCTGTCGCTGCTATTATTTCTGGAAAAGACGGACATGTCATAGCTCCAGTGAATCTGAGACAGCAAGATGCCGAGAATCCATTCTTTAGAGAGGCACGTAGAGAAGGCAAAGAACTTCATAGATCTCTGGGACACAACCTTGTCGGAGCAAGCACTCCAATCATTTCATACGATGCCCAACGAGGAGAACAGACTCCTGTCGCCTATGCTATTGTCATTTACGATTTGTCAGCTGTTGGAATACGCACAGAACAGACTTTTAGCCTATTTGTCGAAACCTTTGCAATCTCACTCTTTTTCGGCTTCATGTTGTTTTTTGTTATGATGAAGGTGATCGAACATCCACTTGTCCATCTGAATGATCAACTGGACGAGGCACTTCGTGATGGTCGCGATGATATTCATACCGATTACCATCACCCTATTTTAAGTACTTTAGTTTCAAATATCGGAAGTACACTCACACGAATTTCAGCTGGCGGCGGCGGCGGCGACGCACCTCAAGTGAATTTTCAACAACGTCATGCCGAGGCGGCTCAGCTCACATCTATTATAGATAATCCTGCGATCGCCATTTCTGCGGTCGACTCGAAAGTGATCTCGACAAATGCGGGGTTTGATAGACTCTTGGGATCAAGTATGTCGATCGTCGGCTCATCTATTACAGAGCTTTCGGATCCAGCACTTAGGCAAAATATCGTTCAAATGATCCATTCGCTTCGTGGTCAACCAGACGAAAAAACCTTAAGCCAAATTCCATTTGAAGGAATTGATCATTCTATATCTGGTCGAGCAATTTTTGCGATTAATGAGCCCGTCTACTATATTATTACGATTCAAAAAGAAGGGGGCAATTAAACAGTGTCTTCTTCGGCAGTGAATTTACAAGCAAGCAAGGTCAGATTGACTCTGACTATTACGGAAGGACCCGATCGTGGAGCTTCGTTCCAGATCATTCCTCCGAAAGTAGTTATTGGTCGTGATCCTGCGTGCCACATCGTTTTGCAAGACGCAAAATGCAGTCGGCAACAAGTTGCTATTCACGTGCTTCACGATCGTATTTCTATTGAAGATTTAAGTACAAAGAAATCGACTTTGGTAAATGCTCATCGTATTGAATCCGCGGATCTCAAGCACGGTGACACGATTGAAATCGGCGACACCGTTTTTCTTTTTAGAGCAGAGATTGTTCAAAAACAACCTAAGTCCGAACAACAGTTGCAACTTGTAAAACCCAATGCCGCCCTTTCACCGAACGGAATCAGAGCACCTGACTCTGGAATTCAAGGCTTACCGGGCAGACAACAATCGAGAAAATCTAAACCTAAGAGTTCAAGTGGCGGAATTACCTTCTATATTGTTGCAGCAATCTTACTTGGCGGGGTGGTTTATCTGCTTTCAAGTGCTTCAGGACCCAAGGTGATCGAAGCAACCACTCGCAATCAAGATAAAATCGACGCAGAAATCAAGCGAGCGGAGGCCCAGTCTGCCGAAGACGTGGCAATTAAAAAGCTCGACTCAGCTGACGCTAAAGCTCACTACGAACTCGGCAGGCGAAAATTCTTGAGTGGAAATGAGAAATTCTCAAAAGCGGATTTTCAAGGCGCAACGAAAGACTTTGAAGATGCAATTGGACTTTTCACTGAATATTTTGGAAACAAAAAATTTAGTACACCAGAAGAACATACCAAGTATGTCGAAGCCAATAAACATTATCTCGAAGGCTTTCGTGACTTCAGCCAAGGTCAGTATTCTAGAGCCATACGCTCATTTGAGACGGCTCTCGCTATTGACCCGACTCACAAACTTGCAAGCCGATATCGCGAATATGCATTTCGCTCCAGAGAAGAGTTTGTGGCTTCCCAACTCGAATACGGCAAGCAGTATCACGAGAAACAAATGTTTGCGCGATGCTCGGCTTCGCTCGAAAAAGTTTTGGTCGAAATTAAAAACGAAAGTGATCTTAGATATAAAGAGGCGATTTCATTGAAACGAGTTTGTGATTCTTACGTAAGAAAGGACGAGTAGCTCTCATGTTGAAACTAAAAGTCCGTAAACATGGTGGCGACTTTAAAGAGCTTCTTCTCGAGCCAGGAAGAGAGTATGTCGTTGGGCGTGCTCCAAATTGTGATATCGTTCTAGACGATCTTCCGGGTATTTCTCGTCAGCACTTTAAACTGCAGTCTGTCGATGATGTTTGGAAAGTTCAAG
>JAYUEB010000634.1:0-10285 GCA_043739525.1 Bdellovibrionales bacterium | reverse complement strand
ATCTCGATGCGCTGAATTGCGAAATGCTACGAGGTACTTCTAGCTTCTAAAAATCAAAATGATAATTCAAATGTAACGGATTCGGCGCCTGATAAGCTATCGGCTGCGACGCCTGTTTGTAAGATTCATCAGGGCGATATTCTGTTCCGTAGAACTCTGCGGGATTTGTCGCTGCACGATAAGTGACGATGACGGTCCCGGTAATCACTCCGACTGCAAAGCCAACAGCAATATTTGAGAGATTATCTTGAGGCCTTCCGTAAAAACTGAGAGTGCTGAGACCCAGAACTGCTCCACCAAGACCGGCAAAAATAATCGTTGCGAGCTGCTTGCGAGGACCATTGGATTTTGCTTTTTCTTCAGTTTGACCAGCTGGCGGAGTCGTCTGCGCAAAGCTGGTTGAGAATATAAAAAAGCTCATCAGAAGAACGATCAAATTTCGAGTGATTTTTAGGTTCATGCTTAGTCTCCGTCTTCAAGTATAATAAAATCGGTCTCTTTTTCTGGAATTCTTCTCTTTATCATTTCGACTTCTAGCTTTTCCACTCTTCCATAGGTTGGGCCCTCCCGCAAAATCTTTTCGAAATCTTCGATATTTTGCTCGTCACCCGTCGCGATAATCTCAACTCGGCCATCTTTGAGGTTGCGGGCCCACCCCTTAATACTTAAAGCTCGCGCCGCTTTTTGCGAAAAGGCTCGAAACCCAACGCCTTGAACTTTGCCAGAAATCAAATAGTGACAGCTCAACATAATTCGCACATTCTAACTAACGCATTCTGAGAAGACTAGTCAAAAGAACGAGGACCTTATGCGCGACAACAAAACTTACGCACTTCATGCTCAAGAAGTTTTGGAAGACCCTAAAAAATTAGCAGCCTATATCGATCATACTTTACTCAAGCCAGATGCGCGTCTAGTTGAAATTGAAAAACTTTGTGATGAGGCCATTCAACATTCGTTTAAAGCTGTTTGTGTGAATTCAGATCGTGTAACCTTGGCGCATAGCCGCCTCAAGAACACAAAAATTTTGGTGGCTTCGGTTGTGGGCTTTCCATTTGGCTCTCATATGAGTTTTGCAAAAGCTCGAGAGACTGAATTAGCTATCGCGGCAGGTGCAAACGAAATTGATATGGTTCTCAATATCGGATGGCTCAAAGACAAACTCCTCACCGAAGTCGCGTTTGATATTAGAGGCGTTGTTGCGGCTGCCGGCACAAAACACAATGTTAAAGTCATTCTTGAAACCGGTCTCTTAAACGTCGAAGAAATTCGTACTGCATGTAAAATATGTGAGGATAGCGGCGCACATTTTGTAAAGACTTCTACTGGCTTTCTCGGTCGAGGCGCGAGTCTTGATGACGTTCGACTGATGTTTCAAAACGTTTCAGCCAATATGGAAATTAAAGCGAGCGGCGGAATTCGAGACCTAAAATTTGCTTGTGATCTTCTCGCCGCAGGAGCCACTCGCATCGGAACAAGCTCCGGCGTGCAACTTGTTCAAGCCCAAAAAGCGACGGGCGATTACTAATGTTTTTCGCAACAGATATTATTCAAAAGAAAAAGTTAGGTCTGACAAATACTCAAGAAGAAATTGAGTTCATGACCAAAGGCTTTACCTCTGGTGATCTTCCAGAATATCAAATGGCAGCCTGGCTCATGGCCATATATTTTAAAGGTTTTACCGGTGAAGAAATTTCGTTTTTGACTGATGTGATGATGCATTCAGGGAAAGTTTTAAATTTTTCGAATCTGAAAACCGTCGACAAACATTCAACCGGTGGTGTGGGCGACAAAACGACTCTCATCATTGCTTCTGTGGTAGCGGCTGCGGGCGTATCAGTCCCACTCGTTGCGGGTAGAGGTCTCGGTCATACGGGCGGAACCCTAGACAAACTTGAATCAATTCCTGGTTTTAATGTGAGGCTTTCAACGGACCAATTTCAAAAACAAGTGGCAAAGGTCGGCACATCAATCATGGGACAAACAGATGAGTTTTGTCCGGCTGACAAAAAGATTTACGCGCTTCGCGACGTCACTTCAACAATCGATTCGATGCCACTCATTTGCGCGAGTATTATGAGTAAAAAATTAGCCCTTGGCGCCGGTGCGATTGTTTTAGATGTTAAAGTTGGCTCGGGCGCATTTATGAAGTCTTTTTCTGATGCCAAACTCTTAGCAGAAATGCTGGTCGATATTGGTAAGCGCGCCGGCCGCAAAATGACTGCTTTTATCACCGATATGAGCCAGCCACTTGGCCGTTTTGTTGGAAACTCTCTTGAAGTAGGAGAGTGTCTCGCAATCATGTCGGGTGAAAAATTTATGAATGAAGATCGCTTTGAAGATACCAGAGAACTCAGCCTAATTTTATCTGCGGAGATGATCTTACTGGGCGGTAAGGCACAAAATTCTAAAGAAGCTTATCAAATTGCCGAAGAACTTTTGAAAAATGGCTTAGCTTTAAAAAAGTTTGAAGAACTTTGTACGGCTCAAAGTGGCAATTTGAGTGGACTCAAACAAAGTCCAAAAAAACATGAAGTTCGTGCGACGACATCCGGGTATATTGATGGCTTCGACACTCAAAAATTGGGAATGGCAGCTCTCGCAATGGGTGCAGGAAGGCTTAAAGTAACGGATCCTGTGGATCATACTGCTGGCTTTCAAGTTCATGCAAAAATTTCAGATCAGATTCAAAAAGGTGATGTTTTGTACACGCTTTACGGCGAAAATTCAGCGAAATGGAACGAAGCCGAGGTCATGCTTTTGTCAGCGACAAATATTTCCTTGCAAAAAAAGCAATCTCCCAGTTTGATAGCCCATAGAATTTAGGGGCCTAATTAAAATGATTCAAGAAAATCTCGAAGCGACAGTTGATCATATTCGTCAGCATTCCAAGCTGAAACCGCGAATGGGCATCATATTGGGTTCAGGCTTAGGCGCCTTCGTGAAACACATTAAGATTGAAGCAAGCTTACCTTACGATGAAATTCCTTCTTTTGCCCCACCAACTGTTGATGGGCATCAGGGTAAATTGATTTTAGGTCATTGCAAAGACGTTCCAATTGCGGTTTTGCAAGGTCGTATTCACTATTATGAAGGCCATAAGATGGCAACGGTAGTTTATCCCACTCGTACACTTGCAATGCTTGGAATTGAAACTTTATTATTAACAAATTCTGCTGGTGGGCTTGATCCTAAAATGACCGCCGGTGATTTTATGTTGATTGATGATCATATCAATTTGATGGGAGACAATCCTTTAAAGGGACCAAATATCTCTCAACTTGGACCACGTTTTCCAGACATGAGTGAACCTTACGATTTAAAGCTCACCGACAAAATGGAAGAGATTTTAAAAAAGCTCAAATTTAAATATTGGCGCGGAACTTATTGTGGCGTCAGTGGTCCGACTTATGAAACTCCTGCAGAAGTTCGCTATCTTCAAATGATGGGTGGAAAAGCTGTCGGGATGAGTACCGTTCCAGAGTCGATTGCAGCCAATCATCTTGGTCTTCGTGTCTGTGCATTAAGCTGCATCACCAATCCCGCTGCCGGAATTTCAAAAAATAAACTTTCACATGCTGAAGTCACTGAAGCGGCTCGTGCTGTTGAAGATAAATTCTGTGAGCTTCTTGTGGAATTTGTCGGCTCATACACGTAAAAATCAGGGTCAGGCAAACTGTTATCGGTCACCTGCGACTGTGACGGGCAAACTGCCAACAGGCGCGGCTGCTCCGAGCACCCGCAGCAGCTTGCAGTCTGTCTGTCCCGGTTTCAGTTAACTGATTGCAGTTTGCGTGACCCTGAAATCGGTTAATTATTTTTGGTCCAAAATCGAGCTAGCTTTTGGACCATAATCTCGCTCGAAAGCCCGTCCTGTAAAGGCTTTGAACGAAATTCGCAAAATTGGACTAACCCAAAGCTCTCGTTCAACCGACAATAGTATATGCACCTTGGCTCGACCAATGTGCGGGCTTCAAAAGGATTTTGAAGTTACTTACGGGAGGATCGACATGGATGTCGTTCACAAAGTTTTTTCAGCTCTTATTCTCACTGCAGCCTTAACTGCCTGCAACACCGATGGCTATAGCTCATCAAACCAATTTACGAGCAATGAAAAGGCGACCTGCGCAAGTGCGGCGATCAAAGATCGCTTCATCGTCAAATGGAAAAGCGGAAAAATCTCATACGAATCAGCCGAAGACCGAGAACATTTTCAAAAAGGTTTCATGGTTGAAAACTCTGACCAAATTGATTTTGCCGAACATGATCATATGATTTATCTCGACGCAAGAGAGAGTGTCGCTTCTACTGTCTCAACAATTTCGCAACTCCCAACAAGTTGGGGCCAACAAATGGTCTCTGCACAAGGTGCGTGGAGTGAAGGCGCAAATGGAAGTGGCGTTATTGTTGCGGTCGTTGATTCTGGAATGGATTACACTCATCCACAACTTGTGAATCAGGTTTTTATTAATCCCGGAGAAACCGGAACAGATAAAAACGGTCATGATAAATCAAATAACGGAATTGACGACGACGCCAATGGATACATCGATGATTTTCATGGCTACAATTTTGCTCCAGATGACAACCCCGCAACGCCTCAAGCTTCGAATAATCCCATGGATACAAACGATCACGGCACTCACGTTTCGGGTATTATCGCCGCTCAACATAGCGCGGGCCCAATTCAAGGAATGGCCGAACAAGCTAAGGTTTTACCTCTTAGATTCATTAACGCGAGCGGTGGCGGATCAGTTGGAAGTGCGATTCAAGCAATTCAATACGCGGTCGCCGCAAAAGCAAAAGTGATTAACGCGAGTTGGGGTGGAAGTGATTGCAGTACCGCTCTCCAACAGGAAATTGCAGGACTTGAAGCTAAGGGAGTTCTTTTTGTTGCGGCTGCTGGAAATGACGGCAAAAATTTAGATTCTGCTCCTTCTTATCCGGCTGCTTTTGGCTTTTCAGGACAACTCACAGTGTTAGCCACGACCGAACTCGACGCTCAGGCAGAATTTTCAAATTATAGCTTCACTCTCGCTCAAATTGGCGCTCCTGGAGTCGGAATTATTAGCACGGTACCGAATAAGGGAACGAAATCTTTAGACGGCACGAGTATGGCCACCCCTTTTGTCGCAGGCGCCGCTGCACTTTTGTTCGGATTGAACCCCGCGGCCACTGTCGCTCAAGTTAAAAATGCCCTCGTCAAGTCGATCGACTCGGCTCAAGTTGCCGATTCTGCAGGCGGCAGACTCAATATCAAAAAAGCCGTCGACCTCTTCAAATCGATGTAGAAATCGGCTTGCTTAACACATAGCGCGTTCTATAGCTTATTGGCTTAGCTCATTCTCTTTTTTCTGAGTAAACGCCATAAGATGCCATGTAAAACATGGTAAGCCATTTTATAATGGAGGACGCTTGCGCTATTTTATTTCCGACTTAAAAAATTTTGTAGGACAGACCGTTGAACTCAAAGGTTGGGTCTATAACACGCGCTCTTCAGGCAAGGTAAAGTTTTTGCTCTTGAGAGATGGAACCGGCATCTGCCAATGCGTATATTTCAAGGGCGATGCAGATCCCGAAAGTTTTGATCATCGCTTCGATCAACTCACGCAAGAAACCAGCGTTGTCGTCACTGGCACCGTCAAAGAAGAAAAGCGTAGCCCTGGCGGATACGAACTCAGTGCAAAACATTTGTCGATCATTCAAGTCGCAAATGAATATCCGATTACTCCAAAAGAACACGGCACTGATTTTTTGATGAATCATCGTCATCTGTGGCTGAGATCAAAACGCCAACACGCAATCATGAAAATTCGCTCAGAGATTATTAATTCTGTTCGCGATTTTTTCAATGGCCGCGGCTTTACTCTAACGGATGCTCCGATTTTTACTCCCAGCGCTTGTGAAGGAACATCGACCCTTTTTGAAACTCAGTACTTTGACGAAAAGGCTTACCTCTCACAAAGTGGTCAGCTCTATATTGAAGCGACTGCTGCAGCATTGGGTAAGGTTTATTGTTTTGGTCCTACTTTTCGAGCTGAAAAATCCAAAACGCGTCGTCACTTGATTGAATTTTGGATGGTTGAGGCCGAAGTGGCTTTTAACGATCTTTTCGACAATATGGAACTCATCGAAGGACTCGTTGAGTATGTGGTCGCACGCACCGTAAAAAATTGCCCTGAAGAATTTGTGGCAATCGAGCGCAATACTGATTTACTCAAAAATGTGAAAGCACCTTTTGCTCGTATTCACTATTCAGAAGCTGCGCAAATTATTAAAAAAGAAAATCCCGAATTTATTATCGGCGATGATTTTGGTGGTACAGATGAAACTATTATTTCATCTAAATTTGAAACTCCGGTTTTTGTGCATCACTACCCTGCTGAGATTAAAGCTTTCTACATGAAAGAAGATCCTAAAGAGCCAGGCATGACCTTAAGCTGCGATTTACTCGCAACGGAAGGTTACGGCGAACTTGTTGGCGGAGCTCAGCGTGAAGACGATCTTGAAACTCTCAAGAAAAAAATTGCTCACCACAAGCTCAATGAAAAAGATTTTGATTGGTATTTAGATTTGAGAAAGTACGGCACCTTTCCTCACTCGGGTTTCGGGCTCGGCATTGAAAGAACAGTCGCTTGGATTTGCGGTTTACCTCACGTGCGTGAGTCGATTCCATTTCCTCGTTTGTATGGCCGAAGCTATCCTTGATATTAAAAAAATAATTGGAGAAATGAAATGGCAACAACTGAAAATATTTCGCGCACTCAATTAAAGGTGCAGGAACTCGAAGAGAGAAATGAAGCAGCCCTGGTGGGAGGCGGTCCGGATCGTATCGCTAAACACAAAACGGGCACTCGCTTAACTGCTCGTGAGCGCATTGAAGTTTTATGTGACCCAGGTAGCTTTGTTGAGATGGATCGTTTTGTCACTCACCGCTCAACAAACTACGGTCTAGCTGATAATCGTGTACCAGGCGACGGAGTCATCACAGGTCACGGCCGCATTAACGGCAAACTGATTTACACTTACAGCCAAGACTTTACCGTCCTGGGTGGAAGTATGTCGCGCACACAGGCGAATAAAATTCTTAAAATCATGAATATGGCAATGAAGACTGGCGCTCCAATTATCGGAATCAACGACTCCGGCGGGGCCCGCATTCAAGAGGGCGTTGAAGCTCTTGCAGGTTACTCTGATATTTTCTTGAGAAACACTTTGGCCTCTGGAGTCGTTCCGCAAATTAGCGCGATCATGGGGCCATGCGCGGGTGGTGCGGTTTACTCTCCAAGTATCACAGATTTTATTTTCATGGTGAAAGACACGAGCTATATGTTTGTGACTGGCCCTGATGTTATTAAAACGGTGACTCACGAAGAAGTAACAAAAGAAGAATTGGGCGGAGCACTCACTCACAATCAAAAATCAGGCGTTGCACATTTTGCGACTGATGATGACAAGCACTGCTTACTCATGATTCGTGAGCTTCTGAATTTCTTGCCATCAAACAATCTAGATGATGCTCCAGTTTTCAAAACAACTGATAAACCCGATCGCATCGATGAGTCTTTGAACACTTTTATTCCTGACTCTTCAAAAAAACCTTACGACATGCTTGAGCTGATTAAGATCATCGTCGACGAAGGTTACTTTTTAGAAGTTCATCAGCACTATGCAAAAAATATTATTGTTGGCTTTTCGCGCTTTAACGGCCGCTGCGTTGGTATCGTTGCGAACCAACCTCAAGTTTTGGCAGGTTGTTTGAATATCGAAGCGAGCATTAAAGCGGCACGTTTTGTCAGATTTTGTGATTCGTTTAATATTCCGATAGTCACTCTTGTCGATGTTCCAGGTTTTTTGCCAGGCACAGATCAAGAATGGAATGGGATCATCACTCACGGAGCTAAACTTCTTTATGCTTATGCAGAGGCGACAGTTCCTAAAGTGACAGTTATTACTCGTAAAGATTACGGCGGAGCATATTGTGTGATGTCTCCAAAAAATCTACGTGGTGATGTAAACTTCGCCTATCCAACTGCTGAAATCGCGGTGATGGGTGCTGAAGGCGCTGTGAATATCATTTTTCGAGATGCGATTAAAAAAGCAAAAGATCCTGTTGCTGAGAAGGCTCGGTTGACAGCTGAATACGAGGAAAAGTTTGCAAATCCTTATGTGGCTGCAGAGCTAGGATATGTTGATGAGGTTATCGAGCCAGCAATGACTCGCACCCGCATCATTCAATCTCTTGAAATGCTCAAAAACAAGCGCGATAGCAATCCACCTAAAAAACACGGAAATATTCCGCTTTAATTAAAGAGGTCTTCATTGAAAACTCCTGAGAAGAAAAAACTTTTTAAGAAAATTCTCGTCGCAAATCGCGGCGAGATTGCATTGCGGGTGATTCGCGGAGCACGCGATCTTGGAATCGCAGCCGTTGCTGTTTATTCAGATGCGGATCGTAATAGTTTACATGTGGTTCTTGCCGACGAAGCCTACAATATTGGGCCTCCACCAAGTAAAGATTCTTATCTTAAAATCGAAAATATTATGCAGGCGATTAAAGAATCTGGCGCAGATGCGGTTCATCCTGGTTATGGTTTTTTAAGTGAAAACGTTGAGTTTGCCGAAACTCTTAAAAAGGCCGGCATTAGCTTTATTGGTCCGACTCCAGATAATATTCGCGCGATGGGAGATAAACTCTCAGCACTTAAACTCATGCGTGAAGCGGGCGTCCCAACAGTTCCAGGTAGCGGTGGTCCGGTTAACACAGTCGAAGAAGCAAAAAAAATCGTCGAGAAAATTGGTTTGCCAGTCATTATCAAAGCAACTGCTGGTGGTGGCGGTAAAGGTATGCGCGTGGTTCACGAGATGAGCGAACTCGAGAGCGGTTATCGTGCCGCGAGATCTGAAGGCTTAAATTATTTTAAAAATGATACCGTTTACATTGAGCGCTTCATTAATGCTCCTAAGCATATTGAGGTTCAAGTATTTGGCGACACTCACGGTAATATCGTTCATTTGTTTGAGCGTGAATGTTCTGTTCAAAGAAGACATCAAAAAATTATTGAGGAATGTCCGTCTCCTTCTGTTCCACCTGAAGTTCGCAAAAAATTAGGTGATGTTGCTGTTAAAGCAGCGAAGAGCATTGGCTATGTTGGCGCCGGAACAATCGAATTTATTTTTGATAATAACACCAAGGAATTTTTCTTCATGGAGATGAACACGCGCTTGCAAGTTGAACATCCTGTCACCGAGATGGTGACAGGTATCGATTTGGTTCGCGAACAGATCTATGTAGCGGCCGGACATCCATTGAGCTTTAAGCAAGAAGACGTTGTTCAACGTGGACATGCGATTGAAGCTCGTATCTGCGCGGAAGATCCGGTGACCTTTACGCCAAGCCCAGGATTGATTCGCAGATGTCGCCATCCTCAAGGCCCTTTCATTCGATCCGATTCATACGCCTATCCGGGATATGAAGTTCCAATCTACTATGACCCAATGATTTCAAAATTGATCGCTTGGGGCCAAACTCGTGAAGATGCGATCAATCGCTTAGATCGCGCTTTAACTGAGTTCACTCTAACTGGCATTAAAACAAATATCGTTTTACATAAATCGATTTTGCGAGCTCCACAATTTTTAGATGGTTCTTACACAACTCAATTTATTGAAAAGCAGCTTGAAATTAAAATGCCACAACTTTTTAGAGTGGTAGATAATCACGTGTTTCTCATTACAGCGGCAATTGCGGCTTATAATGATAAGAAGTCTCGAAACGAAATGGAATACCCCGCTGACAGCAAATGGAAAAACCTCGGTCGACAAAAGGCCATTCGTACGCTTTAGGAGTTAAAATGTTTTTTGAAGCTGATTTGAGAGATAAGCATTATAAAGTCGATATCACCGAGTCGCGCAAATCTTGGATTATTAATTTGCAAGAAGAAGATAGCGAATGGGTGAATTACGAAATATCAAAAGACGATTATATGCTCGTTGAAAATGTCGTGAGCCTTATCTTTGGCGGGGCCTCTTACGTTCTCGATGTCATCGGATCAGGTAATGACTATATGGTCTACACTCGCGGCGCCTACAGACAAGTGAAGATCTACAACGACGAGAGTATTCTCCACGAAAGTCTCAAGCGCGGCGGAAGCCTCGCAGGCGGCGAAAGTCTGACAAGCGGAATGCCCGGTAAAATTGTTAAGGTTATGGTCAAAAAAGGCGACGTCGTGAAAGCTGGTACGCCTCTTCTCATTATGGAAGCAATGAAAATGGAAAACGAAAT
>JAYUEB010000633.1:0-3429 GCA_043739525.1 Bdellovibrionales bacterium | reverse complement strand
ATGAAATAATAGGGCACATTTTTAGGAGGTCTATAGGATTTATGATTATCTTTTTCGAGAATAAGAAATTCGTGCCAAAGTCCATTGTTCAAAGCATTTGCCGCACTAGCAAACTCAAATGGACTCACACATCCACCACCTGGAGACATAGATCGGATAATATGTAAGATCTTCATTTAATTTGACAACGAATGCTACCATTCGCGGCTCCCTTGACGGCATATTCTCTAGACCATTCAAATAGGTCAATTGCAAATCGCTTTTAAAAAATGGCATTTGAAAATCATCAAGACAGTTGCTATAAATTTAGCATCTAGAGGGCAAAATGATTAAACAACTAGTTTCAAAGTATCGTTCAACACGCAATCGCTATCAAGAAGCCCAAGAGTTAGGGCGCCTCCGAAGGCTTCCTAGATTTAACGATTTTGAAACTATGATTCATTCGCGAAAAATAGTCGGTCCCGATGCCGCCTCATTTGTGTTTATGTATAAAGAAATTTTGAACGAAAGAATCTATTCCTTTTCACCTTCCAACGATCAACCTTTAATATTGGACTGTGGAGCCAATATTGGCTTAAGCACGATTTTTTTCAAAGAGACCTTCCCCAATGCACGCGTGTTAGCATTTGAACCTGATCCGAAAATTTGCTCTTTTTTAAGGCAAAATATAGCAAATTTCGAATTAAAGAATGTTGAAGTTTTTGAATATGCCGTATGGAAAGAAACCACTAATTTGACCTTCCTATCCGAAGGCGCTGATGGCGGCCGTGTTCAAAAGAAAGATGATACTAAATCTATTGTTCACATAAAAGCTCTCGACATACTTGATTTTGTTAATGAGAAAATTGATCTTTTGAAAATGGATATTGAAGGCTCAGAACTCATTGTCCTCGAAAGATTATCTTCAAAACTTCAAATGATAGATAATTTTTTTATTGAATACCATTCGTTTGGACGAGAATCTCAAGAGCTAGATAAAATCTTAGCACTCCTCTCTAACCATGGGTTTAGATACCATATTTCTTGCCCAAGCATGCGCGCAAAGCAGCCATTAAAGGCGATTCCGGTCATACACGGAATGGATATGATGCTAAACATCTATGCCTCGAAAAAGCCAAACCTCGTTTATATAAGCTAAAGTTCAAGGATTTGGTAGGTAACTTACCAGCCGTGACTACAGACTAAAATGCTCAAATGAGTTCTCAAATCTTGTAACCATCATAGTCCCAGATTCGAAATAGAGGTCCTGATCACTAGGTTGAATAATTTGAAAAACAACGGCACTCTCCCGACCACCCTCATGGTAGTCGCGGTCCATCCTAGAAATAGAGATATCTACCTTAAGCATCTGAGGAAAGAATCTCTGGTTTTGAATTTTAACTTTTACTCTTCCTTTTTTAGAAAGCTTCAACCCTGATGTCGACGCAAAGCTTTTGCCATCAGCAAATCTTCCCTCATGAAAAGCAAGAAGCTGAACGTCTCGCCCCTCTGGAGTTCTGATACCTAAACGCAATTCATTATTATCCGCTTTCTCACCCTGAAATTCATATTCAAAATCAATTACAAAGTCTTTACCAAAGCAAATTTCGGGGCCAGAACCTGGCCTCTCTAACTCATACGCTTTGCCTTCAGATATGACAACCTTCCCCGCACCATAGCTTTTAAAGTCGGGCTCCACACGCTTTGCCTTCAAAACTAAATCACGATTACACAAATTATTATATTGTCGTATCGCCTCGGTCACAGCTCCAAAATGAACAACTTTGCCCTTTTCTAAAACCAGAGCCCGTGAACACATCCGTTCAACTGTAGAGGTTGAATGAGTAACTAAAATTATTGAAATTCCGCGGTTCTTTAATTCATAAATCTTATCAAAACATTTTCTTTGAAAATTTATATCTCCAACGGCAAGTACTTCATCAATAATCAAGACATCAATATCTGAGTGTATTGCGATTGCAAAGCCAAGCCGCACAGTCATACCCGATGAATAGGTCGAAACAGGCGCGTTTAAAAAATCTCCAATATCTGCGAATTCAACAATTAATTTTAACTTAATGTTAATTTCATCCTTGGTCATTCCAAGTATTGAAGCATTTAGAAAAATATTTTCTATTCCTGTCATATGGGGATGAAAGCCTGCCCCAAGAGCAATGAGCGATCCCAGCCGTCCTCTTACTGTAATCTCACCGAGATCTGGAGGAAAAATACTGTTTATCATCCTCAGCAAGGTCGATTTTCCAGATCCATTTTGCCCTAAAATGCCCAGTACTTCGCCCTTATTTAACTCGAAATTCACATCTGACAAAGCCCAAAACTCACTAGATCTCAAGTCAGCATTTGCAGTTTTAAGTAGCCCAAGCGAAAAAATATTTTTACTTAGATCTATTAGTCCGTAAAACATACTTTTTCGTAGGTTAGAACAAAACTTCTTACTTAAATTTTTTACTTCGATTACCGGCTTGTTCATACCAATTTTTCAACCACTTTCGATTCAAAGGATTTGAAAAGATGAACACCTAAAAAGAATACGAAAATTGAAGTTATGCTAAAACCCCAATAATAATTTACCAAAAGATTATGTTGATTAAAAATGATGTCCCGACACGCATCAAAAAAATGGGTCAAGGGATTCCAATTTAGATATTTTTTTATGGTTTCATGAGCACTTATTTTTGAGTACAGAACTGGTGTTAAAAATAGTCCGAATCCCAGAAAAACATCAAAAACTTTTCGAATATCAAGTGCTACTGCACTCACTAAAGCCATAATAAGCCCTAAACCTGACGCAAAAAACAAGATCGGTAAAATTGCGAACGGCAAAAGCAAAAATCGCCATGTAGGCGCCACTCCGAAGCAGGCAGAAATTACCAAATTGAACAAAAAGCTTATAGCAAAATTGGATATTACTTGAAGTAGTTGAATAATAAAAAGTAACTCATGCGGGAATTTAACTTGAAACAATAAGCCTGAACCAGATTTAAGTGTTTCCGCAACCGAAGAATAACACCCCAAAAATAAAGTCCAAAGTGCAGAACCAATCATAACATATATGGGGTAAGGTACATCCGTATCTGCTGTTTTTAAAATTCCTATGAAGTTAAGAAAAATCCAAGAAAGGACGCCAACGGCAGGGGCAATCACGAGCCAAGTTACTCCGAAAAAGGATCTTCGAAAATTCATTAAAAAATCACGGCGGTAAAGAGCAAAAACAAAAGATCTATACTTAATACTATTTAAAATCAAAGAGCGCATGGATGAAAACATCCCTAGCCCAATTGAGTTTTTATTTGTATATATCACTTCACTCATGACTTAATCTTTCTAAAATTCGCAAGCTTGCGTTCCCGTCACCGAAAGGCGATTCTTGTGACGTCATCTTCTCATAAGTTTGAAGATTATCTAGTAGTTCATGAGTCATTTTTAAAA
>JAYUEB010000632.1:0-3448 GCA_043739525.1 Bdellovibrionales bacterium | reverse complement strand
TCCAAGTTCGACAACAGAAGAGAGAACCATCCCTATATCAGACGCTGGCTTACCAATTAAACAGCTTTGCAGATTCGGTAAAGCATTTGCAAGTTGAGTTAAGACATTAGACGAAACGGCAACAGACTTAGCCTGTTTTGCAAATCCAACGAGCTTGCCTTCAGCAATTTCAAATTGACGTTGATTCATCGATTTGCGAGTAACAGCATTTGCTAAAGCAGAAGTCGTATAGGCTTGTTGCACGCGAGCAATAAATGGAGATTGTTCTGGATCGCCTGATATCGCAACGCTTGAAAGGGCAGTCATTTTATTTTGAATTTCGCTTGGAGTTTCTGAATTTGATAAGCTTCCACTTGTATCGCTCGCACTTTGTAGTTGCGGAACAATCGGAGACGGCAAGTGCGCATTCACCGGAACGATGGCGCCAAGAACTGCCGTTAATCCAGTACAATTGGGATCACTCTGAAATGTCTTGATCGTGGCAATTAAATCTTGTGAAGCTTGAAGTGCCTTCGCTGTGAATTGGCCGCCGGATGCGCAGGAAGGACCGAATGAATAAATGGCTCCGTCTGAACTCTGAGCCTGAGCTACGAGCGAACTTGACAGAATCAAAGAGCCTATAACTATTTTTTTAATATTTGTTTTCATTATCGAGCTCCTGCTTGCGCTGAAGAGGAAATGAAATCCTCACAAGTCATTGCGTCTGTCGAGGTTTTTGAATTTCGATTTTTAAACTTTGTAATGAGGGCACGAAACTGCGCCTTGGTCCAAAGGATCGGCTGACCAAAATATTTCAATGGACCAATCTTATGTAAGTTTGGAATGCCTTTAAAAAATGAGGTTCCATCCATCGCATCTTGTACGCCGACTAAGACAACCCAAAGTGAAGTCCAGCCGATCAAACTTGCCATGTCTTCTAAGCCCAACTGCGCAACACCCCAAATAGAAGAAAGGTCTGAATGAACCGAATATAATCTGAATGCACAAAATCGAACGCTCTCCAAAACAACCGCAAGTGGGACGAGAGCATAAATATTATGAATCGAACTTTTGAGTACCCAAGCCGTTCCTTTACCAAGGGTTTTGAGCGAATTTCCAACTTTACTCATAAGTTCTTGCATAGGAGTTTTCATGATTTCTGCTGCAAGCGGTTTTGCTTGCGCAGGATCTGGCATATCAAGCACTCTTTGCATTTGCATCAAGGCTTGATTGAGTTCGACCGAAACAGAAAGTCCAGGAGGACCATCAAGTTTTAAAATAGCACTTGGAGCAGAAAGGCCGTCAGCAGAAGGAGTTTCAATAATCGAGATTTTGACTGGAGCACCTTCTGCATCGTCGAATGAAATAACCGTTTTTCCATCCACTCGGTTGATGCTGTATTTTAATCCTGTCGGATCCATCGCATTGCTAATTTCTTGCAGGTCTAAATTTCCAGCGTTAATCATTTGCGGAAAAAACAGAGCCAAACTCAAGACAACAGAAAGGATTCGCATCATCAAATTTCGAGCGTTTTTGAAACGGATCATATACATGCCTCAATCGACCAATAAGATTTTGTGATTTCGTAATTCAATTCTTATGATGCAAGTTCTATCCCCTAGCCATGCCTTGGGGAGGCCATAAAAAGCATGTGTTTTTAGGGGGTTCGGCTGAGGGCCCACGGGATTATGAGGCTTCAAGACGTTATTTATTAGACACTTATGACAATTCACGGGCAGGCCGTGGCCGTCACAGTCTGCCAGTCTCAGTTGCGGATATCAGGTATCAGCGTGCCCGTCCCGGAAGGCAACATAGGCCCAGTGTACCAAGCACTCATCCGCAGTCAGGGACAGGCATACGGCCATCTGATATCGGAAACTGTAAATGGCAGACTGCATCGGGTGCAGACTGCCTGAAGTTTTTAGAGCAATGGAATTTCTTGATGTGGCAAATACAACATCCACTTTTGATCCGAGGGTGCCTGATCATTTTCAAGTGAGATATCATCTGGCAAAATATCTTGTCCTAGAATCGCATGCGAAAAGAGAATGAGCTCATCAATGCTCTCTTGTGCTCCCTTTGCGTAATTCTTGTTATTTTTAGCACCTATTCTTGTGAGATTAGGATTGTGACCACCCAATTGCGCAAGCAAGAAATAAGCTTTTCCTTGAGGAACTTTTTTCCAATGTTCAACCGCACCTGTTAACGGCGTCGCACCATCAAGCTGTCCTTGAAAGTAATAAACGGGTTGGATGATCGGATAGTTTGCAGGTGTGTATGTATCCACTGCAAACGAATCAACACCGACTTCGCTGCAAGCCGAAGCTGTGTCAGAGGAATCTTGGATACCTTCAGCAAAACCTTTTGTTGGACTAAATCGCACGCCAGACGCCTGGCTCTGCATGAGACCCAAATTTTTACACTCGATAATCAAAAAAATACGTTGGTCAACTTCTCCAGGTGCTTGCGGATGAGCCTTAGGAGCCGATGCCGACTTAACACTCGTCACATCACCATCGAGCTCAGCGTAATCGGCTGTCCCGTCTTCGTGTATCAGTTTATTGAAAAGGGTATGGGCTTTATTATTCGCATCGTCTGAGTAAACAACCAGGTTATCCAAAACGTAAAGAATGACTTTTCTGTAATTTTCATCTTCGATCAGTTTCGCAAAAGTTATTTTCTGATAAGTATTGAGCATATTCCAAATTGTATTATATTTTTGGATGCGAAAATCAGAAGCTATTTTATTTAAATCTCCGCCACTCGCAACTCCCTCCAAAACGATTGACGTCACATTTTGCGAAAAGAGATTACCGTACATTGTTGCTGGGACAGTACCATAGCTCACGCCGTAAACCGACCAATGTTCAATACCAAAAGATTTACGAATCTCTTCGATATCGCGAACATTATTCATCGTTGAATAGTTCGTTGCATCGGTATAATCCCAAAAAGTATCTGGCGCAGAACAACCGAGACCACGCTGATCAAAGCGAAACTCATTCATTTGTCCGTTCAAAAGGTCTGGCATTTCGCCATGAGTATTTTGTCCAGGTCCTCCATCAACATAAATATAACTTGGCTTGCTCGGATCAAAGGGACTCATCGTGTAAACATAAATATCCATGAAGTCGGCATCAGGAGAATTATAATTCTTTGGAACTCGCACATATCGGCCATGCTCTTTTTTTGTAATGGCACCGTAAGTTTCGCAAAACTTTTTCCCACTTAGGTAATTGTCAGCCGTAACAGTTGAACTGAGTTCTGGAATCGGAGTCGTGTCATCAGAATGAGAACAGGCACTGCCTAAGCCTACAAGAATGCTAAGAGAAACGAACTGAAGGCAAAACTTTGTCATCACAAGACCCCTTTGTGTGGGGAGTCTTATATCAGAGTTTACGGGCTACGCCGATGCTTTTTGTGATTATGCAAATTTTTCGGCCATCGTCTCGTTTACAAAAACACCTAG
>JAYUEB010000631.1:0-10382 GCA_043739525.1 Bdellovibrionales bacterium | reverse complement strand
AAAAATTTCGCAACAGATGAGCTTCCGTCTGGGCACACTCTTAGCATTGCTTCTTCTTGTAGTAAGGGAATGTTTTCAAATTCTTGCACGTATTCGGTTCAGATTGGAACCTACGAAGTCGGGTCAATTTCATTTGGAAATTCATCTTCTGGTTCGACCGTTGAAAGAGCGATTAAAAATCTAGCTTCTTGCCAAAGGTAAAAAGTTTTTTTATTCAGCTAACTTAATTTCAGGCTTCAGATCTAAAGTAGGTGAGTGAATTTCCGAGACCGGTTTCAAGATCGACACGTGGATCATACTTCAAGAGCTCGCGCGCCTTTGAGATATCGGGACGACGTTGTTTAGGATCGTTCTCCCCAAGAGGTAAAAACTCAAGTGATGAAGCACTCGAAGTGAGTGTTTTAATCTGTTTTGCAATTTCAAGCACGCTACGTTCAATCGGGTTACCCAAATTAATAGGAGTCTCAACATCACTTTGCATCAGTAAAGCGAGTCCATCGACAAGATCACTGACATAACAAAAACTACGTGTTTGGTTGCCATCACCGAAAATACTCAGGGCACTTCCTTTAAGAGCTTGAGAAAAAAAGTTAGGAATAATACGACCATCACTCGGACGCATGCGAGGTCCGTAAGTATTAAAAATACGAGCAATGCGAATCGCAACTTTGTGTTCTTTTTTGTAACCAAGAGAAAGCGCTTCACCAACCCGTTTTGCTTCATCATAACAACTGCGAAGACCAAAGCTATTAACGTTTCCGAAGTAGCTTTCGATTTGGGGATGAATTTCAGCGTCGCCATAAACTTCGCTCGAACTCGCAAATAAAATTCGAGCACCGCAACGTTTAGCAAGCTCGAGCAAATTTTTGTGTCCGTGAGTCGCCGTTTCTAAAATAAAGATAGGCATCTTTGGAAAATCAACTGGAGACGCAGGTGACGCCAAATTATAAATTTGATCAAATTGAACTGACAGAGCGGGCAAAGAAAAAGTTTGAGAATCATTTATGTTGGCTTCAACAAAATGAATGGCCGGGAGATGGGCAATATTTTTTTTACGTCCTGTAACTAAATTGTCGACAACCGTGACGTCATGCCCAACTTTGAGGAGTTTTTCGCAAAGATGGCTTCCAATAAAACCTGCACCACCGGCAACTAGAACTTTCATGTGTTGCCTCGAACGCTCTGTCGGCCAATGCAAAAATATTGAAAACCAGCTGTCGCCGCTTTTTTTGGATCAAGAATATTGCGACCGTCAAAGATCACATGGCCCTTCATCAGACTTTTCATGCGTTCAAAGTTAGGTGTGCGAAACTCATTCCACTCGGTCACAATTGCAAGTGCGTCGACATCTCGAAGAGCTTCTTCAGCAGATGAGGCCATTTCAAAAGGAGCAGTGGAAGCTGCTCGAGCGGTTTCTCCGGCGACTGGATCAAATGCGCGAACCTGAGCTCCTAAGCGATGAAGTTCTTTGATGATCTCAAGGCTTGGGGCTTCACGTACATCATCGGTGCGAGGTTTAAAAGCTAAACCCCAAATTGCGATTTTCTTATCTTTAAGAGACTCGGCTCCACCAAAGTGAACTTTCATTTTTTCAATCAATACCAGTTTTTGTAAGTCATTTACTTGGTCTGCGGCTTGGACGACAGACATGGCAACGCCCACTTCTTGGCCGGTGTGTACAAGTGCTTTCACATCTTTTGGAAAACAGCTTCCGCCGTAGCCGACACCGGGATAGAAAAATGCGGGATTAATGCGAGAGTCGCTTGTGAAGCCTCGACGTACGTCATTGATGTCCGCACCTAATTTGTCGGCAACTAGCGCGAGCTCATTAATGAAACTGATTTTAACCGATAAAAATGCGTTAGCTGCGTACTTCGTCATTTCAGCAGAGGTATTATCCATGAATAAAATCGGATTGGAGTTTCTTAAAAAGGGCTCGTAAATCTCTTTCATCAAATTTTGAGCTGATTCACTTCGGCAGCCGATGACAACGCGATCTGGTTTTAAGAAGTCGTCAATCGCAGCCCCTTCTTTTAAAAACTCAGGATTTGATACGATTTCGATCTCATGTTTGCTTTGTTCGCGGCAGAGTTTAATCAGTCGATTTGCAGTTCCGATTGGAACTGTGCTTTTCATAACAACCAGTTTTCTCTCATTTGCAAACTTACAAATTTGTTCAACGACGGTTAATGTCGGACCCAGGTCGGCACTTCCGTCTGACTTCTCGGGAGTTCCAACGGCGATAAAAATGACTTTATTTTTTTCAACGGCGTGTTTTAAATCAGTCGTAAATTGGAGGCGTTCTTTTGACTTTTTGAGTAGGTCCTCTAGGCCGGGTTCGTAAATGGGTATAAGACCTTGTTTGAGCTTATCAATTTTTGATTGATCGCGGTCGACGCAAGTGACAATGTGTCCAGCGTCGGCAAAGCAAACACCTGCGACAAGTCCAACATATCCTGAGCCTACCACGGCAATATTCATGATTTTAGAGTCCCCTTGGCCCATTTCATCTCATGAATTGAGGTTTGACTCAATTGCTTTTAAGGTAAAATACGGCTACTAAAGGGGCTGGGGGATGAGTTGAAACAAAACTTCACTAAAATGCTGATTCAGATAGGTAAAGTTGCGCTTTCTATCGGCCTTATTTTTTACCTTATCCATAGAGGAAGCCTCGATTTTTCGGTCTTTTCTCAAGTCGCTCAACCAAGCTCACTTGCCGCGCTCTTTTTGATCATTTTTGTCGGTTTTTATTTGAATAATCTGCGCTGGTATTTTTTGGTGATTGGGCAGGGAATTAAGGTCCGAAATATCGAACTTTTGAAGCTCACTTTTATCGGCCTCTTTTTCAATTATGCGATGCCTGGAGGAGTCGGTGGCGACGTCGTGAAGGCTGTTTACATGATCAAAGATCAGCCCGAACACAAATACGCTGCTGCAGTCAGTATCTTCATGGATCGTGCGATCGGTTTTTTTGTGATGACGATCGTTGCAAGTATTGCAATCGCATTTAACTGGAAAACAGTATCAGCTTCGCAGCCACTCACCGCGATTGCTTACGCAATCTTTGCTCTCACAATCATGTTTTTCGTATTCTTTTCGTTTTCCTTGTCGCTCAAAATTCGACAATCTCATTTTATCGACAAGTTCTTTGCAATCTTGCCATTCGGTTCAAAATTCAGACAGATTTATTTAAGTCTTCATGCCTACCGAAAATGCCCCCGCGAACTTTTTATTGCAATGGCGATTAGCTTTGTTTCACAATTTACCGGAACTTATTTTTTCTATTTTCTCGCACAGATCTTTCACATCGAGCTAGCTTTGAGCATTTATCTGTTTATCGTTCCAGTTGGGATGATCGTGATGGCTCTCCCGATTTCTCCTGCAGGAGTTGGCGTTGGGCAAGTTGCGTTTCTTTACTTGTTTAATTTGCTGCTTGGTTCTGATTCACATTTTGGCGCGACGGTTGTCACTTTAAGCCAAGTGATTCAGTTGTGCTGGGCTCTCATTGGTGCCGCGCTCTACATTCAGCGTAAAGGAAGTCATGCAGTTCAAAGAACGAGTCTTCGTGATGAGGCTTCACAAGTATAGTGAGGCCGATCTCATCATACATTGTCTGACGTCGAAAGGTGCGAAGCTTTCACTGTTTGCCCGCTCTGCTCTGAAAAGCAAAAAGCGCTTTGGTGGAGGAGTCTTTGAACCTACTCATTACATCGAAGTAGTTTATCAAAAACGCGGCGGAGCAGAAGGCGAAGGCCTTCATACGGTCTCCGAAGCTCAAATCATTAAAGATTTTTCAAAACTCAGAACGGACTACTCGAGACTTCAGTTGGGATTGCATTTTGTTCACTTGGTCGATCAAGTCATGCGCGAAGGCGACGAGCATTCGAGTGCCATTTTTGATTTATTGGGTAACGGTCTATCGACACTTGAGACATCTGTTGAACTTGAAAAGCTCAAGCTTCATTTCGAGGTTAAGCTCTTGAGTAATCAGGGAGTTTTACCAGTGGATGCTTCTGAAGCTCATCTCCTGCAGCTTTCTATTTTGGAGCATGCTCGCATTGAGCTGAGTGAAAGCTCGACCCGAAAATTGCGATCAAGTGTTCAAAATATTTTACGTGAGTACCTCCCACAGGCACGTCCCCATAAAGACTTTCTTGTATAATTTTCGGCCTCTCTTGCGCATCCTAAGCTTTCGCCGTATATAAGTGGCGTTCTCAAATTCGAATAGCAAGGGATAGTATGGCGCGCTTTTTTGCAATGACCTCTCGTGGGCTCACCGATGTTCTATATGATGAAGTTTCAAAACTCGGAGTCAGCAAAGTCCTTAAAGGCCAAGGCGGAGTTTTTTTCGAGAGCAACTGGGCCGGCTGTTATCGCGCCAATATCCGCTTAAGAAGTGCGACTCGCATCCTTCTGCCAATTCTTGATTTCCCTGCTTACAATCCTGAAGAACTTTACAACAATATTAAAAAACATGATTTCACGAAGTATATTGAAGTCGGACAAACGATAGCCGTTGATGCGAGCATTCGCGAATGCGGAATTTTTCGCGATCAAAGATTTGTTGCCATGAAAATTAAAGATGCCATCGTCGATCAATTTAGCGATAAATATGGCGAGCGCCCTGATGTTGATAGCAAAAATCCAGATCTCACAATTGCGGTTCGCGCTGTTAAAAATCAGTTTTCTGTCAGTATCGATACTTCAGGCGCGCCTCTCTTTAAGCGTGGCTATAAACAACTCAAGATGGTTCCGGCTCCGCTCAAAGAACACGTCGCTGCAGGCCTTGTGATGGCAACGGGTTGGAAAGAAGATATTCCACTTGTCGATCCTATGTGTGGTGGTGGAACATTTCTGATCGAAGCAGCCCTCATGGCCCTCAAGGTTTCACCTGGTACCTTACGCAAGAGATTTGCTTTTCAAAATTATATCGGTTTCAAAGAAGAAGAATTTGCTGAAGAGCTTGAGAGTGCGATGAACGAAGAGTTGGATAGTTTACCCTTTAAGTTCTACGGTTACGATCTTGATCGTGATGCCGTTAAAATTGCACAGGCGAATGTTCATGCAGCCGGGCTTGATGAGTATATTGAAATTAACCGTGGTCCGATTGAAACACTCAAGGCGCCAGTTCCGATGGGTATGATTGTGACGAATCCTCCTTATGGAGATCGCCTTTCGACAAAAGACGAACTTGAAGATCTTTATTTAAATATGGCTCATACATTTAAAACTGATTTTAAAAATTGGGATTGCTGGATTCTCTCTGGAGAACCCGAGCTCACTAAATTTATGAAGTTGAAGGCCGAGAGAAAAGTTCCGGTATTCAATGGGCCTATTGAGTGTCGATTTCTAAAATATAAAATGTTTTAAAAACTGGCCCCTTATAGTGTTGGAAAGAGATTTTCGAAAAATTGTGTCCGGCCCTTTTTTTTAACTAGGCTGTTCTCTAAGCAGCTATTCTTTTTAGGATCGAATCTCTTTCTTTTGGCGGAAGCAAAAGTATATTGTGATAGAGCGAATACATCGCTATGTGATAGCCCAATCTTTCCGGAATTTTTGTCGTGCACCAAGTTTTTCTAAGTAGTCGATTGATGTTGGCTCTTAGCATTGCAAAAGTATGATTTAAGCTAAAAAGCGGATCAAATCCGCCCTTTTTAAGTTCTCCTTGTCCAACAATTGTTGCGTCTCTACTTAAATGGGTTTCGTATTCTGCCTCTGGGAAATGCTTTTTTACATCAGTCCAATAATGAGGCTGTTTATCTGATTCAATTTTTACTTTTGGATCTATATAGATCTTAATTTCCTCAAAGAGCTCATTTCTTTTTTCGCGTCTTTTATCTTTCCGAAATCCGTATTTTTTAACTGCTGCTTTAGCAATTATTCCCTTGGCAGCCATTCTTGAGACACGAAATCCGATAATCCATCTTGTTTGATTTTCAACAGCCATAGTTACAGCTAAGGGTTTAAACTTAGTGTGTTCAAAAGTTTCTAAATCGTCAAATTGAAAATGTTTAATTTTGTCCTGAAAGGAATTAAGAGTTGGAAGAATTTTCTCAGCCTTTTTTCCCATTAAAAGAAATTTTCGAACAATGGTTTTGCGATTTACTTTTAAGATTCGCGCAGACCGTCTTTGCGAAACCGTACTGCATAAAAGTTCAAAAACCTGAGCATTAATATGAGGTTTTTTCTGACGATAGATTTCACTGAAGGTATTTTCAGAAAAAGTCTTCCCGCAAGATTGGCATCGGAAGCGTCTGACACGCATCCCGTTACGTTTAAGTTTAAAACTTCCGTGAGGAGAAAAGCCTGTTCGGACACCGGACAGATTTGGATTTAAATGTTTTGAGGTGCATGCAGGCAACATGCTGGAGAAGATAAAGCAAAGTTAGCTCCAGCAACAATATAGGGGCCCAGTTTTTAAAAGAGATATCCAAAATCAAGCGCACCAGTCAGGCCATTCGAGCTGACTTCGTCATTCCATTTGAGATTTGAATAAACCAGTTCAGCTGTGATCGACCATTTTTTTTCTTTCGAGAAAGTGAATTGCGAAGCAAGGTTCACACCTGTCTTGGTCCCTGACTCTGACAAACTATAGTCTGCAGCGGGAGAGGCAGGGCTCGTAACCGCATCTTGATGAACACTTGCTTGAGCTTTGTATTTGGTAGCAAATGGACCGCCGTACAAGAGAACGTAATCACTCACGCGGTAACCAAAAATAACTGCCAAATCGACAGAAGTATAACTGGCAGATCCATTCCAGGCCGCATTTCCTGGGCCAAAGAGAATATCTTGGGTTCCACTGTTCGTAACGCTGCCAGTTCCGAAGCCAATAGTAGGAGTAATCGAAAAGTTGCCGGCTTCGGCTTCATGCTGGGCTTGACCTAAAAGTTGAAACTTTGCATACAGCTCCGTGTTTGCAAATGCCGTTCGAAGTTCGAGATCAATGAAGCTAGAGAGTCCCATATTTACAAAGTAAAGATCTTCTGCACTTCTTGCTATGCTTGGGGGGGCTATGACAGCTGGACGTGCTGCTGCATCGGGCACAATAGTGACATTGTCGTTGCTGATGACTCCGGCTCCGAGCCCAATCCGCCAGAGCTTTCCGTTTGATTCAGGAGACATCATACGCGACGTAGGCATGCATAGAGTGAGATCTGTGCATCCTTGCAAGAGATAGAAGCCAAAAAGTAAAATTCCAATGTGTTTTTTCATGGGTCCTCACCAAGGTTTAAATATGGCTAAGAAGGCACCTAAACTTGCCACGATCAAGATTGAAGTCAACAAAAGCCCAGCTGATTTCGGCCTGCGGTGGACGAGTCCAATAATGCCGCCTAAATAGAGCCAAACCAAAATTTTGCCGTAGAACCATCCATGAAAAGCTTCGCTCGGATAAAGATGTTTGGCTAATAAAACGCCGGTCACTGCGATTAAGAGAAGTGCTATGCCGCTTAACATGGCTAAGACTTTACGAGCAGGATAATCCTTAGTTCCACCAGACATGAGATGCAAGGAGGCTCCGCCGAGGTTGAGAAGGATGAGAAAAATCATGCTGAGGTGAATCCATTTTAAAATCTCGTAAGTCATTTGGCCAGCCTTTCATTGACATTTTGGTCTCACTATAATGTCGTAGGCTCTTAGCGTCTATCACAATTTAACCAGGCTCAGGTTATGAAATCAAAAGCGGCACTTCTCAACAAAATTTCGAATTTACATAAGACTGCCTCACAGGCGAAAAAATTTTCGTATAGTCCTTATTCTAAATTTCAAGTTGGAGCGGCACTCCTCACTCCTGACAATGAAATCATTTTCGGGACCAACGTTGAAAATGCGAGTTATGGCGCAACTATTTGTGCTGAACGCACTGCGATTCTTAAAGCAGTGAGTGAAGGCTGCACTCAGTTTACAGATATCGTGATTGTGACCGATGCAAAAAATGCGGCGGCTCCATGTGGAATGTGTTTGCAGGTGATGGCTGAATTTTTTGCTGACGACGCCCGGGTTTGGCTGGGATCAACTAAAAAGATTCAAAAGTGTTTTGCATTCAAAGATCTCTTGCAGCAAAGATTTGGTCCAAAGGACTTGAAGGTCCCAGCTCCGTATGAAAAGAAACGACGAGGTCGCTCATGATTTTTAAAGAATGGCTGAGATTTATATACGGTATGGCTATGGGAACATCGGTTCCCTATATCAAGCCGACCAACCGCTTTATGTGGCCAACGGCTCTTCGAAAAATTGATGATAACTTAAGTTTATTTTTAGGTGGCAGCTGCGTTTGCGGAATTTTGCATGATAGTCAAGGCAGCCTGTTAATTAACACCAATTCTGGGGCGGCTGGGGCACAACTCCACCAATTTATGACAGACGAGATCAAATCCCCAGCGCCAATCATCATTAATACTTCGGCGATAAACGATGTACTAGGTGGAAGCAAATTTTTTCTAAACTCAACGCGCATCCTTATTCCGGACGTTTCTGATAAGAATCTTCTTCGAGAATGGCCAGATCGTCCAGAGACCCTTGAAAAAATAACCGAAGAGAAGACAATCGAGCTGGCAGGTGAAACTTGCGTGATTGTACCGGTGAGAGATAGCGCTTCTCATTGCGACTTAGCGGTCTTTTTAAAAAAACGAAAAATTTTATTTTTGGGATCGCTCTTTTACAACCGTATTCACCCGGTACTGCGTTCTCTTGAGGGCATGAATGTGAATCATTGGATAGGCAACCTCGAAGCTCTAATGGAGCGCTTTCAACCTAACCAGGTCATTCCAGCCGAAGGTGACGTCGGAGATACGAAATCTTTACTCGAATTTATTTCATACCTTAAGTCTTTGTCCGATCCTAAAGTTGAATTCTCTGATTGTCGTAAAAATTACGACTGGCTTGAGATTCCGGGTCAGACCTCACTAGAAGAAAACTTTGATTTACTTAGAGAAAATATCAAATCATTCACAAAATTCTAAAATGTAGGCATAGCCTCACTCTCTGCAAATTGTTCATCGAACTATTTTGAAACTCTTGCTCAGAAGCATTTGAATCGTCATACAAAATGGTATGAGTCTTGCTATGCGTGAGCTACTTTAACAGTTCTTTAACAATTAATTTCCAAAAACGAACTTGTATCAAGGGGAGAATGTATGCGGAGTTTACAAATCGTAAAGCTTGCTGCCATTGCAGTTGCTTTACTCACACAATTTAATGCCAATGCTGAAAGCATCAGGGCGAAGATTAAAGAATTTTCAAGTGGACCAGATATTTATATCTGTAATGCCGGTGTTGCGTCTGCTGTCGGCAGACCACTTTGCTATTTTCATGGCAAAGCAATCCCAGGGAACGAGTGTACGCCTACCTCGTGTTCAACAGCGAAAGAGATTTGTAATACAGATTGTATTTGTACAAATCCAACAGGTTCTCTTTATGTGAACTCATTGATGCTTTCGACTCAACCTTATACAGACACGGATGAGACCGGAGTGACAGCCACTCCCTACCCAGATTTAATTGCTTATTCTTCTGCATTTACTCAGTTTAATTCAAATCAAGTTGCCGTTTGGAATACACGCCTTACTGACATCGGGACAAAATTTACTTCTGAGATTTACAATGCTTCGGTATTTATCGATATTTGCTATCGCGGGACTCAACTCCCAAATTACAATGGACAGGTTCAGATCACGACTGGCGTATCCGCCATTCCTTTCTTATACCCAAATCCAACTGGAACTTATCCAATGGATAACGATCGTACCGGATTGCTCATGGGCCAAGGTCATTATCTTGATCTTTCTGCTGAAACGATTCAGAGCTTTGCAGTTTGTGGAGACACAATCGCGAACACTCAGTTCACTCTTGATTCAAACGGAGTTCCGACAGGTGGGCCAAATTACCGCGCTTCAACAGCTCAACCTATTACACAAAGTGAAATGACAACAACTCTTGGTAACCCAATCGTTGGTCCTCACTTTTGTAAAGTGCGCTATGTACTTCGCGAAATGGACTACGCTTCTGTTCTTCCTCACCACCGTGTGAATCGTTCAGAAGGTGCAGAGATCTGTACGCTTACAGACATTACCGATCCAGCAGCTAAACCAAATTCGAATAGACCACTCAATTAATTTTCGAAAGTAGAAGAGCGATGACTCAATTTAAAAACCACATTTTCTATTCGGTCGCTCTTCTCTTTAGTGCTTGGACAATTCAGGTTCAGGCTGATTGTACTCTTTCAGGAAAACAATCGAGCCCTAATCTCGTTCCATCAACGATTGTAGCAAGTTTAACTTCTCATGTTTGGGACTTCATTGATCAGAATCGCAGTCTCAATGTGATTCCGATTCAAGATTGTAGTGCCGTTGGAACTCTTCAGATTTCAAAAATTGCGGTGAATT
>JAYUEB010000630.1:0-3452 GCA_043739525.1 Bdellovibrionales bacterium | reverse complement strand
TGGACCAAACAATAAACCCGATACCTTTACGCTTTTGTACCGCGCGAAATCCAGACATCAACGCTTCTGCAAAAGTGCTACGAGCTCGTTTTGGAATTGCTTGCGGAGACTCCTTGCCAAGACTTCTCACTGAAGCCGCCGAAAAGAAAAAACTGACTGAATCAAGTGTAAAAAAATGAATAGGAGGAACAACTCCAGCAAGTAAGCCGACAATGCCAGGTCCGATCATGCGAGCCATGCGAATTGTCGTGCTCATCAAGCCCGTTGCCGCCCGTAAAATTTGAGTGTTAGGACAAAACTGGGGTAGCAGTGTCTGAAGTGCTGGATCAAAAAATGCACTGAGACCAGACAAAACGATCGCAACAACGATGAGTAATGTAAATGGAACTTTCATGAAAAATGAAACAATAACCGGAATCAAAATAATAAAAGCACGAATGAGATCTACGCGAAACATGGTTTTGAGTGGATCCCAATGATCCGCCCATTTTCCACCAAAAAAGCTGAGAAGCATCAGCGAAGCGGATTGCGAAGCGTTTAAGTAGCCTGCATCGGCACCGATGAGTCCGACAGCAAGCCAGGTGAGTCCAACGCGATAAATTTCGTCGCCAATTGAGGAGAGCGCTTGCCCTACCCAGAGGCGAAAAATCGCAGCGTGTTTGAGCGCTTTTATCATGAGCACGTAAAGATCCTCTGTTGCAAAACGCTCTTTAGGCTTCGCTTAAAAATTATGAACTGACTTTTGCGTTAACGAACTTCGGTTTTGTCGCTTTGCAAGCGACTATGTTTGATGCAGAAACAATAGGTAGAGGTTTGGCGGCTCCAGGGGGAGATTTAACTCCTTGGATGATTGGAGCTACGCAGTCGTGCCAAAGGCCATTGCCCTTTTTCCAATCGCCTTTAGTAAAACCTGCGGCTTCGCAGACTTCTGCAATTTTTTGACACGGAACTGGGGCTCTATTGTCGGATGCTGCATTTGAAATAAATGGGACAAATGCGGCTGCTATACTGATAACTAAGTTGAATGTTTTCACAAAGGCACTCCCTATATTTAATTCTTTAACAGAATAAAATTAATTCGAGTTCCTTTGCAAACAGAATCTATCTTGCCCCATGCGAGGTGCAAGAGTTCCCAGCTAAAAAGTCCGAAGGCTTGGCTAATGCCGCTCTGGCTGGCACAGCCAATGCAATACTGAATTATAAGTAATGGGCAATGAGTAGTGAGAGAGTGAGGAGTTTCAAAATGGAAAATACCGCTCAAAAATATATGTCATCAAAACTTCTCTCGGTTCTTTGGAACGAAAGTCTGCAGACTGCTTTTGAGAAAATGAGAACACACTATTTTCGGCATTTACCTGTCGTGACAGAAAATAATGAAGTTGTGGGTATTATTTCAGATCGTGATTTCTTGAGAGCAATGCAGGTCGATGAGCCTGATTATTATTCGAGTCGTGTTGCCTCCGCAAGCTTCGACCCTCAAGCAAGGGTCAGAGATTATATGTGTTGGCCTGTTCAAACTATTTCGGAAGACAGTTCGTTGGCAGAAGTTGCTAAAATGATGATTGATAAAAAGATCTCATCGATTTTGGTTGCAAGAGATTCTTCTATCGTCGGAATTTTGACAACCGATGATATGTTAAAGGCATTGATCGAGAACCTCGAGCCGAAAGAAAAACATCCTGTTCAAGAGAAAATTCTTTCGATGTTTCTGAGCTCTCCAGCGACAGACGTTGCCTATCTTGCTGGCCAAGCCGGCATCTAGAGATCGTACCAGAGACTTTAATAGTCTCGATCAGAGAGCGTGGCGTTGTAGGACGCTGCGCTCTCTGATAATTTGTGGCGATGTTGACAAACGACACAATTAAAACGAAATTTTATTCATGATTATTCAAGAAGCGAGCCCTGAGCTCATCAAAGCAAAAATGAGAGGCCCAATTTATATTTGGATAGGTATGTGTGCGATGTCTGCCTATTTCGCTTGGCAGGCGTTCGTTGTAACCGACACAAGACTTCAAGCGCAAATTCCCACTTTTGATGCTTCTGTCCCTCTGATGTTGCCGCTCACTCTCTGTGCCGTGGGCGCGGGTTTTCTTGCCTGGCTCTTTCCTATTTATCTTTTTCGATTGGGAAGCTCTGAAGGTAAGGGACTCAGTATTCGACTTTTGGCTTTTGTGGTCAGGCTAGGTTTCATTGGTTCAATCAATATTTACGGGCTCGTACTCGCAACAATGACAAAAGACGGAAACATTATTTTACCTTTCACGATTTTTACCTTTCTAGGCTATATCCGAAGTTTTCCAAAGCCAGAAACCTTCGGTTTTAAGTAAGTGTTCTCTTAGACTGCGCAAGAAGAAGGTGAGATAGTCTGTAAATGGTGTTTCGGAATGAGACAATATTTTAGAGGCAATCAGGTAGGCTTGCTTCTGCAAACGGGCGCTGTAACTGCAGACAATGGGCAGCCAGCCCCGGCCTGAAGACCGACCTAGATAGAGGCTAAGTCTCTGGAGCGCCTAAGTTTAAACAAATGTATCACTTTGATATAAAAGCCCCAATGTCGAAAAGTTTTTTGACACCTGTTAGACTCCTGCACTCGATTTGAGCATCAAATCCACCACAGTGTGATCCCGCGTGGAAGTTGATTTGCAATATCCTATATTTGAAATCTTTTATTACACCAAAGGGGATTTTGTGGAAAAATTTTTATACGAGTACCGACCGCACATTTGTTTAACTGTAGCAGCTTATGCATACTACTTTGTTCCGCACTCTCAGATACAAATGACTTGCGCTGCAACTTTGGCTGCTTGCGCAGTCTACGTTTACTTCATGAGAAATCGCGAACGCGTACGCGGCCTTTTTCGTTCACGCCGTTAGTCCTTTTTTCTCTCTATAAGCTATTTGAGATATCCACGATACTTTTCGTGGATCACGATTAACCGTAACTCCACATTTGATTGTCGAATCATAGAGGTCAGGAGACCAACCTATGATTCGCTATCTTGCATTTCTCTCATTCTCTCTTATTCTTTTGTCATGCTCAAAAGATCCAGGCTCCATATCGGCATCGCAATCAAATACAGACAATAAGGTCGAGCTTGGCCCACAAGAAATTTCGGTCTCGCGGGCTACGGCTGCACAATGCCCCTCCGGCGGAAGCGTCTTCACGGTTTATCATGATCAAAATGGCAACGGCAATTTTGATTCGACAGACGTTGTGATGAATACTCAAATTGTCTGCAATGGTTCCTCAGGTAGCAATGGCCATACGACTCTGATGAATCTGACACGGGTTTCAATTGGGCTCTCTGCCTGCGCTTCTGGGAGTGGCCTGCAGGTCAACGTCGGCGTTGATATAAATGACAATGGTGTACTCGAGGCTTCTGAAATTTCCAGTCCTCAAATGATTTGCGATGGACAAACAGGACAAACAGGACAAACAGGACAAACAGGAC
>JAYUEB010000629.1:0-3453 GCA_043739525.1 Bdellovibrionales bacterium | reverse complement strand
TGGAATCGCAAGCTCCAATATAAAGTAGTTCGCGGAGTTATCGCCGCCGTTGAAAAGGGAGAAATTTCAGATGATCGCATTAGCGAAAGTGTTTTGAGAATTCTTAAGATCAAGCGCAAATTCGCAAGCTTTGAAACCCCTGTTGCTCCGGATGCAAAAAGCTTTTTAACGGTCGTTCGAAGTCAGGGAATTCAATCGGTCGCGCAAAAAACCATCGAAAACATTTTTAATAGTTACAAAGCGCATGTTCACAAAGAACCGCGACTTCATTCAACTCGCCTCGAACTCAGCAATCTCACTTCGACGAAGTTTTTGGTTTATTCGTTAAACGAGTCGTTTTACCGATCCTTTAAATCATACAAGCAAAAAATCAGTTCGCGTTTTGAAGTTATTTCGCCAGCGTCTTCTCAGCAAATCGAAGTGGCCCTTACTAAAAATGATTCGGCATATGCCCTGATTTATGTTTCGGGAACAGGGAGTGCAAGACTTGCAAATTCTCTTTCAGAAGATTCGGCAAGACGAACAATTATTGTCAATTCGGAGTCACAAGGACTCATTAAAAACCCAACACGCTTTGCCGATGTTTTAGATATTTACTTTAAACATCCAGACTCAGGCATGCTCACTGCCGATTATTTGTATTCACTCACACAAAGTGGCCGCACACCAAGCTCTCAAGAAGAGAGCCCGACAACCAATCAAAAATAAACTATCGACAAGCCCAGGCGCGTACGCGGCAACCAGCTCCACAAACACTTTCTGCGGCAAATCTCGCCGAACTCCCATTTGAATATCCATGAGCTTCAGCCCAAAAGCCATTTCCGTTAGAAGCAAACGCAATACAAGAATTGTGTTCCCAAACGATAAGTCGGCAATCGTAAGAGCCACAGGTTTCAATAGCTGCATACACCGCACTCTCATAATTTGGATATGTATGCGTCTCAGCACTTACGCCTGTTAACGGACTATAGGCAATCGCGCCCCATCCTGCGAAAGCTGCTGTTGAACTCAAAAGAACCAATACGCCCATTAGTAACGATTTCATTATTTCCCCTTTTTGTTGGAGCACTTTGCTCATAGTTCATGGTTCATATAAATTTTATTTTCGTGTAGTGTCAATTGCGGCGTGAGCGCTTTCACTGATTTTGTTCCAACTTATTATAAAAAATTTGAAACACGGCGCCGGTAGGCCGCTATTGCAAAAAGAAAAGGCCTTATTAACTCGAAGCTGGCCGCACTGCGAGTAGTCTTTTTTGTCAAAAGTTAAAAAATCTGAGCCAACAGATGTCACCTGTTTACTAATATATTGGTTTTGGTTGCGGCGAAAAATTACTTTTTAGTTAATGTATCGAAACTGACCTTTCCGATCACGGGCAAATAAATTTCGCCGCCGACGAAAGCATGGGAGTGAGAATCCACAAAAAGACTCGCAACCAATTTTTTTTCTGGCTCTTCAGGATGACAATATGAAATCTGTATCTTACTGGTCGACGAATCCTTTTGGATTTTTAAAAAATGTGTTTGATAAATTTTGTCTGCGCCGACATAAATGCCTTCGGCTGTTGGCTCTGTCATTCGTGAGATATAAAAAAGTATTGCGCCCGCAGACATAACTGTCGACCCCTGAAATGCTTCGGCTATTTGAAACTCAAATTTTCTTCGATGGTCTACGTAGGTTACTTTCTTATCTTTTGGAAGATGAGTCCAATTTCCGAAGAACTTTTTTCCGTCGTCGAAGCTAAAGCTTTCAAGTTGAATCCCGTCGACATCTTCGAGGCGGTCTCGGCCATTGATTCGAAAGTCCATTTTATTTTTAAAGGGGAGTTTAAAGCTTAAATTACCCTCAGTAATCAAGCTGTCGCCATCAAGCCTCCATTGAAGCATAAGGTCGGCACGGATAAGGGCACCGCCCGCTTGAAGCGAGATCGCCTGTGGTCCCAACGAGTCGACTAGCTCACGAGAGAGTTTCAAACAATAATCCGTCTTTGTTGTTCTAATAAATTAATGCGTCGTTTGTTTATACTGATCGACAAGGTCTTTACGGACTTTTGAGCGCATCAGTTTATTGAGATGCTTCTCAACCAATTCAGCATCGGCATCGATCTTTGACAATTGTTCGTTTGAAAGATTAATCGAGCGTACTAAGCGCTCAACATCAATCTCTTCTGGAGTCTCTGCTGTTTCAGCCAAAACTTTTACGCCCTCGGGTCCTACCTGACAGTAGCCCCAGCTGACTGCAACGCTCATGTATGACGTCTCGCCTTTGCGGCGATAGCGCAAGATTCCTGGCTGAAGAGTCGTCATCAGGGGAGCGTGGCCTGGCAAGATGTCCAGTTCGCCTCGATCTCCCGTGACAAATACTTCTTCAATTTCTTGGTTCTGAACCAATTTTTTTTCAGGTGTAAACAAATTCAAGAGAAACATGCGAGCCTCTGGTTATAATTTTTTAGCCTTTTCAAGTACGTCTTCGATTGTTCCCACAAAGTAAAATGCTTGCTCTGGAATTTCGTCGTGCTTTCCGTTAAGGATTTCTCTGAATCCACGAATGGTATCTTTAATATCAACGTACTTACCTTGCATACCAGTAAACTGTTCAGCAACGAAGAAGGGTTGAGACAAGAATCTTTGTGTTTTACGAGCGCGCGATACAACCAATTTATCTTCTTCAGATAATTCGTCCATACCCAAGATCGCGATAATATCTTGAAGCTCTTTGTATCTTTGCAAGAGCGCCTGAACATCTCGAGCTGTGTTGTAGTGCTCAAGACCTAAAATATTTGGATCCATCAAGCGAGAAGTTGAGTTCAAAGGATGTACCGCTGGATAAATACCAAGAGCTGCAATATCACGATCCAAATTCGTAGTCGCATCTAAGTGCGTGAAAGTGGTTGCTGGAGCTGGATCTGTGTAATCATCCGCTGGAACGTAAACCGCTTGAACCGAAGTGATCGATCCTTTGCTGGTTGAAGTAATACGCTCTTGTAGAGCACCCATGTCTGTAGCAAGAGTTGGTTGATATCCCACCGCAGATGGAATTCGACCCAACAGTGCCGACATCTCAGCGCCCGCTTGAGTGAACCGAAAGATATTGTCGATGAACAAGAGAACGTCTTGGTTTTCTACGTCACGGAAGTATTCAGCAATGGTCAATCCTGTCAAAGCAACACGCGCACGTGCTCCGGGAGGTTCATTCATCTGACCGAACACAAGAGCTGTTTTCTCAATAACTTTTGATTCTGTCATTTCTCTCCAGAGATCGTTACCTTCTCTGGTTCTTTCGCCAACACCCGCAAACACTGAGAAGCCCCCGTGTTGAGTTGCAATGTTGTTAATGAGCTCTTGAATCAAAACGGTCTTGCCCACGCCGGCTCCGCCGAACAAACCAATCTTACCGCCCTTTGCGTAAGGTGCCAGAAGATCCACAACTTTAATTCCGGTCATGAGCATTTCTGC
>JAYUEB010000628.1:0-3458 GCA_043739525.1 Bdellovibrionales bacterium | reverse complement strand
TTCCGACTGCGATTCTTCTTTGTTTCGGCTGATCAGTCGATTTGCTGACTTCGTCGTCAGTTGAGTTAAAAACTGTTCTCTGTTCGGCATCAACGGATATGGCTTTCTCAGTGTGCTTCTTATTGATTCGGGTGGGATGACATTTGGTAATTCTCCCTCTAGAGGTTTCGCTGTTCTTCGTACGGGTAAAATAATATCCGGTCGAATACCTGTTACTTGAGGAGTACGTCCTGAAGGCGTAAAAAACATTCCGGTTGTTGTACTAATATAAAAATCGTCTCCGAATCGTGTGCCGGCTTGTTTTGTGCCTTTTCCGTGTGTTTGTTCTGAGCCAATGATAATGGCGCGGCCATAGTCTTGTAAGGCTCCGCTGAGAGCTTCCGAAGCGCTCGCCGAATGATAGCTCACTACAACCGCAAGAGGTCCATTCCATATTGGGCCCTTCACACCACTTGCATTTTTATAAGGGATAATTTTTCTGATTTCGGGGCCATCTTGAAGTGTATCTTTTAGAATGATTGCAGGTCCGCTCTTAACAAAGAGACCGAGAATTTTTCTCATCTCGTTGACGTCACCTCCGCCGTTTTCTCCGAGATCTAATATGAGACCAGTAATCTTTTCGGTCTCGATGAGTCTTGTGATTTCGCGAGCCAGATGTTTACTTGCGAGATAATAAAAGGCGTCCAATTTAATATGAGCTACAGGTCCCTCTTTGGTAACAGTCACCGAACTCGATATGTGCGCGCGATTAGTTTCTAGTATCGTACGTGTGAGCTCGACTTCTCGATATTTTCGGTCACGAAGCACCCGGTATGAAATTTTATTTCCAGGCTTACCTCTTGTTATACTGACGGCATCCTCAATCAAAATATTGCGTGTGCTGATCCATCCATCGTGCAGCAGAATTGGGTATGTCTCTGGTAACTCTGGCGACTTAATGTGCGTAATGATATCGCCCACTTGAAGTCCACCCAATTCGGCAGGGCTTCCGGGCGCAATCCAGTTCACTCGAAGGCCTTCAAAGTCTTGAACTGTTTCTAGTCCGACACCTCCAAAATTACCTTTGAAAGAATTTAAAAAATCGCGCATTTCATGAGTGAGAAAAAAGTCGGAGTGAGGATCGAGCGCGGTAGAATAAGCTTTGATAGTCAAAGGCATGCTCGAGCCTTCGCTATATAAAATTTCTGTCTCTTGAGCAGAAAGTCGAAATTGTCTAATCGCCATCGCAAAAGCTCTCTCTTTGTCGACTGGGCGAACCTTCACGCTCTCGTTAAACGATTGGGGATTTACATAATAAGCTACTTTTGTCGCAATCAATTTAATAAATAGCTCGCGTGCGCCCTCTTCGGTATGGGAGCGAGGAGTCTTGAGGGCCTTTTTTTCATCCTCGGGAGAGACGCGATCTGCCGCATTGTAAATTTCTGTTCTCATTGAGGGGCTAGTGATGAGTTCCGAAATAAACAGCTCGCGACGTTCAGCTGCCGTGCGAGAGAGATGGCTGAAGGCAATTGGCTGATACGAATATTTAACTTCTGTCGTAATTTGGTCCAATTGTTCTTGGTTCAACTCCTCGATTCTTTGAACCTCATAGTCTAATAGAAAAATGCTATTGGGATCGATAATGTCGGCAAATTTTTTGAGTGCTCGACGTGTGAGTTCAGCATCGACCTTCTTCACATTGAAGTGAGATTCTAATATAGCGCTAAGAAGACGCCACTGGGGGCTGAGTCTTCGTCTTTTTGCTAAGATCGGAGTTGAGCTATCATTTTGAAAAAAGTCGACGCACTTATTGTTAGTCGAAGCGGCCGGATAGGACTCAGGAACATAAAATAGAAATGTACCTGCCAACACTATGGACAGCTTCCCGAGACAGGTTTGTAGGTTAAATGCTTTTTTTCTCACTCATTCCACATATACAAAGTGAGTGCCAGGTTGTGGGCCTTCCATGACCACTAGGCTCGGGGAGGCGAGGAAATGAGCTGGAAAAGTTTTAGACAGAGAGACGGATTTTCCGTTCGCCTAGAGCAAATTCAGATGGAGAAGAAATAAAGCTGTGAATAACTTAGACTTGGATTTGAGAGGCTTTGGCATACATTTTCCAGTAGTAAAAAGAGAGCTTCAAAAATTTGATTCTTGAGCGATTTAATAGGTTTGGACGAACAATGGACGAACAATGGGCGGCAAATTGGCTAAGAAAACGACGTTTCGATATTTGATCCAACTGAGCCTATTGCTAGCTGCAATAACCGCATTCGGTTCTCAGAGGGCTATTGCCAATACAGAGATTTCTTGCCGCGTCTTTTTGCAGTTCCCAATTCTGCAAGATTAAAAGTAAATGAGTTTAGAAAGAGTCGGATCACTCCTGCCGAATTGGCACTTCCGATCGAATGGTCGAGCTATTCTGTTATTGGACAGCTTGGTGCGAGCAGGCACGTCGCTATTCTTGTTAGGGGTCCAAACAATCTCGCAGTTGCAAAAGTTCAAGTTTCTCAGAAGAATCGACCGGCGACTTTATGGCGAGAAATTGCGGCAACTTATTTTTATCGCGAAATGGGTATCTTTGTTCCTGAGATTTTGGGAGTTTCTGTCGAGACAATCGATTCGGCTTCGCTGTTGAAAGCCTATCGAGAAGGTCTCACCGCGGCCGAGGCTGATTCGGGCCTCGGTGAAATGATTGGATTTGAAAATAAAAAAGGTAATGCTCTTTTTGATTCTTTATTTGAGAAAGCCAAACAGCTTCAACTTATTTTTCAGGAATCATTCAAACCCTGGTATGAGTCCAATTATCCAATGCTACTTAAGAAGTATCCTGAGCTTTGGAAGGCTGTTCTTGAAGACCCTATCAACAATATAAAAACACACGAGCAGATTGCAAACTCTCCTGGTGATGTTAATCCTAAAAATATGTTGTTCGATTCTGAGCTACAGGATTGGATCTCGTTTGATCCCTAATTTTATTTCAGCGGTATCGTAAACCTTTTGTTTTTCCTTAACGCCTTCGATAATTACAACATCGTCTAGGTTTTAGACGATGGTAGGTATTCGAGATTTAATTTAAGGCATGACTGCTTTCATAAAGCTTAAGGGCGAATAATTCATCACAGTCATTTGCTGATTCTGAACGGTCCCAACAAAACTAATTTTCTCAGCTGAAAGAGACATTTGCAGTGGAAACGCGCGGACGTTTTTTATGGGTTGAAAGCCACCGCTATAAGAGACGTCAGAAAAAACTGCTCCAACCAAGAAAGGACCGACGATCGTTTCAATTGCAGAAAATACCCTTTGCTCATCTGGAAGCTGAACAATCACGGCTGGCTTGAGCGCATAAGGTGACTGATCAAGAGCATTTACTTGTGCGATCCCCACGTCTTCGTACTTACTGTCAGCATCCAATTTACTTGAGATGTTCCATTTAAGATTTGGACCCGGAATCGACTCGAATTTGAGGCACTCCGTGC
>JAYUEB010000627.1:0-10411 GCA_043739525.1 Bdellovibrionales bacterium | reverse complement strand
TTTACAGTTAGCCCAGCTGACTGCTCGCAAAACTCTTGAGAGCTCAGACGCATCCCTTTCATATGCAGAAGAAGCTTCTAATTTAGCTCGCGAATCGGTTGCTGAAGCAAAACGTAACTATCGACTTGCGACAATCGACTTCTTAGTTTTCTTAACGGTGCAGAAATCGCAGCTGACGGCCGATCAAGCCTTCTTTCAAACTGAATATGATACGATTGTTGCTATGGGAAATTACTTTGTGGCATCTGGCCAAGCACTTTCGAATTTGATTGATTTACTTTTGGAGAAAAAATGAACTTAGCTAAACTTTTCTTAAGCGTGATCTTAGTTTCAAGCTTTGCACACTCGGCCTATGCTGCAAAAAAGAAGAAACCAGCTCCTCCAGCAGAAGAGCAGACGATCTATGCATTACCAATTGAACAAAGCGAAATTAAAATTATTGAAGTGGTGCCTATAGAGAAAAAATCTCATGAGTATGAGTTTACAGCCTCTTCTTGGGCACCAAAAAACTTTAGCCTTTCAAGCTATCTTGCAAATACAGCTGATTTTGGTCGCGAAGGTCTTCCTCTCGTTTCGATCAATTATATCACGAAGGCTTTTGATCTCGGAAATAGCGGCGATGTTTCTTCAAAGTTCGGTTTTTCTTATATGGGGCTAGATCGTTCGGCGAGATTTGGTGGTGCGGACACAAATCCACAAAATGCACACGAGACTTTGAATCTATTCGCGCTTCGCGTAGGTGCTGAGTATGTCAATCATACGATATTGCCCTGGCATCTCGAGCCCGCCCTTGGCCTCTATGTATTACCAACCTGGATCGTTGCTGCTCGTACGGAGCTTGATAATGGCGTGAGCGCCTATGGTTTTCCAATCGAAGCAAGCGCTGACCTTTTGTATCGCTCACCAAATCTTTCAAAGCTCATTGGCATCTCGGATTTGATTTTGGGCTTAGGTATTCATGAAGTTTATGGAAGTGTCTCTGGCGCCGAGTTAAGCGGCCTCGGAATTCAAGGAATTTTAAGATTAAGAATGTAGCTCTTTTTAAAGATGAGGGATTTTTTATGAAACGTATTTTTTGGTCAAACACATTTTCGGCTATCGCAGTTGTCGGCCTATTGGGTTTTGGTTGTTCACAGGACCGCAACGCAGATGATTTTAAAAAACAACATGCGCAAGATCAGCGCGCCAAACTTACTCCAGCAGTAGGACGCTACTCAGGAGTTTTAACAGACGCTAGTGGTAATCCTTTAGGCGCCTTACAAATTAACTTAGTTGCCAAGATGATTCCCCAAAGCAACAGCGACGGCACCGCCGGTACTGCTGCAGCCACTCTTTTAGGTTATGCTGATTACCTCAACCAAACTAGCAAAGTGAGTTTTGTGACTGACACGGCTTCAAAAGCTCCAAATTATGACGATACAACTGGTAACTACACTGCGCGTATCGTGATCATGACAGCCGCAGGCGCTTCGCAGACACTTGATCTATCTGCAACAATTCATGATGGCTTAATGGATGGCGGAACGATTCAATCAGCAAGCTCAAGCTCAAACATCTTAAGCTTCTCACTTGTTAAAGATGGGCCAGCTCTCGCAGATGTGGCAAACAAAGTAAAATCAAAAGCAGGATCTGCTGACCCAGACGCAAATCAAGTGACTTCGTATATCGGAACAACAACTTTTGTTGCCGGCGGCGAAACAAAACCAGTACACATGCTTATTTTGCGAAATCGCAAAGGAACCGCAGAAGATTTTCTTAATCTTGTTATCCCGGGGAAGTTAGTCGACGTCAGCTTAAACTACGGCGGCGCTGTTCAACTTATTCACAAATCTGCATCTCTTGACTACGATAGCAACTCACTTTCGGGGTCAACTCAATTAATGATTTCTTCAACTAACAGCGGAGCAACAACTCAGACTCCGGTCACTTTGCATTTGGATTGCACTTTTGCAGATCAAAACAAATCGATCAATTGTACTCACAATTCAAATGCTGGCTCGGGTACTGTCGCCACAACTAAGGCAACTTTAGATACAAAGAACTCTCAGGACCCAATTGACACTTCGACTGGCCGCTCAGCTGTTCGCAAACTTTACCATGCCTTCCTAACTCAAGATTCAGTTGATCCTAAGACTGGAAGGGTAACCAGAAGCCGCGTCAGCCAAACATCGGCTGCCGGCAGAGCTTCATCTGCTATTGATTTACTTGTAACATATCCTGCGCGAACGACTGCCGACGAACTCGTTGATCTGTTTATTGCGCCAAGCGAACAGACAGTTACAGTAACGATTGTCGACTTCGCAGATGATCCTGTTCTCGCCGGCAAGGTAAATATCGGTATTCGAAATGTGAATTGGAATGAAAGAGCCGGCACTTTAAACGGCACTGACCAAATTACCATTAATGGTGCGGGCCAGTCGATCATGACAATCGATTGCGCAAACTTTAGATCAAGCCAAACTTCTGACTCTAAAGAGGCTTTCACATGCGACTATTCATCGAATCAAGCTGGCGCGAGTTTGCACTTTACTGGCACAGGAACTGCGGGAACCGTACAAAATGCAAAATTACGAACTAATAAATAGTTTGCTAAAAAGAAAGACGCTGACAACAAATTCAGCGTCTTCTTCGACTGAGTTTTCGGATCTTGAAATCGCAAGTCTTTTCTTGGATGCGGTCCCTCGTGCGATGAAAGAAGTTCGAGTTGAACTGAGGAAATCAAGATCAATCGACTTAACAGTTCCGCAGTTTCGCGTGCTCGCTAATCTGTGGAGTGAGCCTGCAAACAATCGAATGCTTGCCGAAACTCTTGGCCTCAGCGTCGCGGCTACTTCTCGTATGATTGATTGGCTTATCAAACACGGGCTGGTTGAAAAAGCTCAACACAAAACTGATCGCAGACAAGTGGTCGTTCAACTTTCTCCACTCGGGAAACGATCTTTTGAAATCAATCAAAAACGAACTCGAATGCGCTTTAAGAAAAGAATTCAGAACCTTCCTGAATCAACTAAGCAAGATTTAGCACTGGGGCTGATCGCCCTCCAAAACGCCATCAAAGCGATGTCAACGCCTTGATCGAAACTCCGAGGGCTCTTTTAAGAAGACTTCAAATTTCAGATTTGAATTCCATGCGAGAGCTCGAATCAGACCCTGACATCGTGAAGTTTACACCAATGCGAGTCCCTCAATCGCTTGAACAAACAACCGCACGCCTCAAATCGCAAATTGAAAAACAAAGCACTTATGATCCACTCGGAATTTGGCTTGCAGAAACAAAAGCCTCTCGTGAGTTCCTTGGTTGGTTCATGTTAATCCCGACCGGCCTTGAGTTTCCTGAACTCGGCTTTATGATGAGTCAAAAACATTGGGGCAAATCTTTGACCCCAGAAATTGCGCGTGCAGTTCTAGCCTACGGCTCTCAAGTTTCAAATTTGAAAGGCGTCATGGCGAGAACCAACCCGAATAATACAAGGTCTATACGCGCGCTTGAAAAGTTGGGCTTTGTATTTAAGAAATTGATAGTCACACCAGATAAGGTCTTAGGTCGCGAGATAGAACTCAATCTTTATCATTTAGATATATCTAAGTTATAAGGTAAAGAATCACCCTCTTTGTAGTTCAGAAATGGCCTTGCAAGTTTTGAAACCGCTGGTGTCTTGAGTGGATTATGATTTGAGATATACGACGCACCAATCGCAGCCCATATTCCTGGAGTGACTTCACTGATTTCTGCAATTTCAGAAACCGAGTTGACTCTTGGCCTCCTTAAATTCCAATCGTAAATCCAAGATACATCGGAGCCGACTGCTCCAATAATTTTTAATCCTAGATTCGAGTTTTTTTCTAGATTCGAGTTTTTTCCAAGCTCAGAAACATAACTCACTTGATTATCAGGAAGTTGCCAGAAGACGCGCGCGCCCTTCGCAGCCCAAATTCCGGGTGCGATCTGGGCTTTCTTCTCAAGCTCTGTAACAGATAAAATTTTACCATTATCAGCAGACCAACTCACGCTCGCGTGAGCGGCCGCATATATTCCGGGCGCAACTTTTTTTGATTCTGCAAGATCTCCAATTTCTACAAGTTTGCCCGCTTCACTCCAAATAATCTTACTTCCAGCACTTGCGGTGAATATTTCCACCGGAAGAGGAGAATCGAGCTTAGTCACATATGCAAGCTGGCCATTTTTATACCATGCTACTGAAGATCCCTTTGCCGCCCAAATTCCAGGCTCAACTTCTAGGGGCTGATCCAATTCAGTAATGATTTGAGACATTCTGCCAAAGTTCTTCGACCTCAAATACTCTTCATTCATAAACATTGCATGACTTGCCAAAATTGCCGTTCGACCATTTCGAAGTTTAACAGGCATAGGCTGATTAAATCCGTGAAGTATTTCTGGATTGGGATCGCGATTTGCTAAGCGCTCAAGTACTCGAGGCGTAATCGCCATGACCCACCAATCGCGCCCTCTATGCCTTACGGACTTATCACTTACCAACTTAAATCCCATGCGACTATACATTCGAACGGAGGTTTCATCTGCGTAAGTATACAAGATTGGCTCATCGTGAAGCTCTGGGTAATCACTTAAATGAAAATAAAGACTTTCGAACAAAGACGATATCAACTCAGGAAATACGTCGGAGTGAAATGATTTTTCAATTGCGTAGGTTCGCAGTTCTGCGATGATTCCACGCTTTCGACCATCAAGAGGTCTCGGAAGAGGAAATACCTTTAGAGTCTTTTCAACCGGAATGTGTGGAGCCCTTTTTGTCATTCTTTTACGCTTAAGATCTTTTTCAGAATACTCTGCGATCGTATATCCGACCGAGCCAACAATTTCTCCTGAAGCGGAATCGCGAATAATAAAATACTCAGATGTTGCATCATAGTCGTGGGCAACAACGAATCGGTCACCCAAGAAAGTTGATATCCAACCACGTCCTTCAAATTTACTGTTAGCAAATTTGATAACCTCCGCTTTTTCAGGTCGAAGTACAAAAAGGTCTTCGCATCTAAACTCTGTAGGCGGGCCCAAAAACTGTCTCTCAAGACCGGCTCGATTCGTACTAAATGAAGGGACAGTCGTACCACCAGCATAGCCCTGAGCCACCAGCATAAAAAAGCTAATCATAAAAGTGAAACTTGGAGCTCTCAATCGATTCATACAAAGCAAACTTATAGCAAATTAGGCTCCAAACTAGGCTCAGTTAGAGGCCAAATGGAGTGAAAGAGGTGTTACTTATCCAACACTTAGGCCCCTTTACGTCAGTTTAAAATAGCCAGACAGGCCTTTAAAACCTCTTCCTTAACTACTTCAATTTCTTCAATCGGACGCTCCGAACAGATCTCCATCACTCCACCCGTGATAAGTCGCTGAATGGTTTTTGCAAAAAAATGAAGCTTGCTGAGAGAAAGTCGAGTCCCCGGCTTCATATTTTGGATAAGAGAAATAATTCTTTCCTCGCCCATACCCGTTAGCTCAACATGCATATTTTTAAATTTACTCTTTTGAGAGCAGACTAAGAAAAATAAAAGCCAAGAACGAATATGAAGTGGCTGAGCTTTTACCCAATAGAAAGTAGATCGCACATATTCTTCAAACTGCTCTAATGGTGTATCCGCTTTGGATAATGCTTCAACGGCCAAAACCTGAAATTGTGCTCTGATCACTCTCATACTTGTCTCAAATAGATCACTCTTTTCAGGAAAATAATGCTGAACCAATCGACGACTGGTCTTTGCCGGAAGAGCAATATCATCAAAGCTCACGGAACTAAAGTCGACTCCTGAATAGGCACGGATTGCGCCTTCGATAATTTCCATCTTACGTTTATCTGATTTCGTGAGCTTTTTTGGAAACAACTCATCGTAAATCGTTTTAGATACTGCACTTTGGTTCGCTAGGCTCTTTTTTGGCATATGAAGTAAATCTTATCAGATATTCTCATAAGAGAAAATAAATTTCCCAAAATGAGAAAAATATTTTCATTTTTGTGAATTTTAGTGTATAACGCGTTTAGACAAAACTAAACAATAGGAGTTTATATGAAATTCGTAACACTCGCACTCACTGCGCTTCTCTTCACAAGCCTCGCTCATGCAGCTGATTATGGTGACCTTCTTACCTGCAAAAGCGTAAAAGGATCCGGAAAATTTGCTATTCGCCAAACAATGGCGGTTCAAATTATTCAAGGAGTTTACACAAGCAGCCGTAATGTGGCTCATATCCCATCGACCTTCTCTTGCACAAAAGAAAGAAAAGTGACTGACCAGAATCTTCCGGTGCTTTGGAGCTGCACTTCTGGCGTTCCCGGTGAAGGAATGTTTAAAGTCGAAGTCACGACAGGTGGACAAACCGGACTTACAATTGCCGACATCAGCGTAGAGGAAATGACTGGCTTGGTTAATGTGGACACTTTGAATTGCCAATAGTTTCAACATTGGTTGCGGGGCTCATATCTTTCCTGTGAGCCTCGGCAATCTGTTCCAGAGTTTTCAAGCTTGGGACAGATTTTCGAATTGTGCGTTTCAAAAAGTTTGGCTTTCATTCCACAATTGAGTACTAATTGTTTATAGGTTTTTGTAAACAACAACGTAACAATAAAGAGGGAAACACTATGAAAGCACTTTTAACAGCACTTTGCCTTACTGTACTTGCTACAGGATTCACAGCAAACGCAGCAACCGAGCGCACTCGCGGCCTTCAGTGCCTTGAAGCTATCGACGCGGTCAACCACTGGGCGCGCGAAGTTCGCAAAAGCGAAAACCAAATGCACCACGCAGATCGCATTTGTGGCTACAGCCACCGTTGCCGCGAAAATTTAGTTCGCAATTTCGAATTCAACAGATCTCAATTGCACGCCGCTGAATACCGCCGCGCTGAGTTTTGCTACTAGTTTTTAAATAGATTTTTATTTTAAAAAGCTCACTTAACAAAGTGAGCTTTTTTTATTTGTGAGCTAGGCTTAGTTTATTTTTAAGATTCGCCTTTTTAGTTTCAAGGTCTAAAGGATCTGGTTTTTCTAATTTTGAAAACAAACTGTAAACCACAGGTACAACAAACAGAGTTAAAATAGTCGAGGCAATCACTCCACCAATAATGGCAACAGCCATCGGAATCGTTGTCTCAGCACCTGGTCCAATCGAAAGTGCTTCAGGCAAAGCTCCCGCAACCGTTGCAACTGAAGTCATGAGAATCGGCCGCAGCCTGACAGGACAAGCTTTCAACAGTGCCTCTTCAACATTGTGGCCTTCATCACGCATTTGATTTGTGAAGTCGACGAGAAGTATCGAGTTCTTCTTCACTATCCCCATGAGAAGAATAAAACCGATCATGCTAAAAATATTAATTGATTGGTGAAAGGCCAAGAGACCGAGAAATGCTCCCGAGATACTAAACGGCAAAGCAGTTAAAACCGTAACCGGATGAATAAAACTATTGAACTGCGAAGCCAAAACCATATACGAAACAACTAAGCCTAAAAGCATCGCAACCAATAAACTTTGAAATGATTCTCTAAAGCTTTGCGAACTCCCCGTCATCTTAAGTGAATAGCCCGGCGGCAGAGTGGCTCTCGCCATTTTCTCAACTCCAGAAAGTGCTTGATTCTGAGATACCCCTGGCGCCGGATTCGCATAAACCGTAATTGCTCGCGAGCGATTGAGACGAGAAATCAAAATAAGACTCGGCTTAATTTGTTTGTCGACCAGTTCAGAGATCGGAATCATCTCTCCCCGATTATTTCTGACTTTGATGCGATCAAGTGCTGGAACTTCTTCACGCTGTTCAGCCAAAAGCCTCACGTTAATTGCGTAGCGGTGTCCACCTTTTGAATATTCAGTTTCATGATTGAGAATTGCCCCACCAACGAGAGTGTTGATGACGCCGGTAACAGTATTGAGAGAAACCCCATGTGCAGCTAATTTCTCACGATTCGGAGTGAGTTGAACTTCGGGCATTCCAGGTTGAATATCTGTGTTCGTGTCGGTCACCAGACCACTGGCTCTCATTTGAGTCATGATCTGCCCAGATAAATCATTGAGCTTTTCCCAATCAGGACCTTGAATGATGAACTCGACCGGATATCCTCGAGAAGCCGCAAAACCTCTTAAAGACAAATCTTGAATATTGATCTGCATACCTTGCTTATCTTTATCTCCGCCGCCTCTTCGCCCCCCTCCACGACGACCTTCGCCGCCTTCGGGCTTTACGTCTTCCGATTTCGCAGCCACTTTTTCTGGTGATTTGTCGGTAGGAGTACTCATCGCTTTTTCGTCTGGTTTTGCTCCAGATTTAGAAACGTCTTTGCGATCGGTCTTCGCATCTCCTTTACCAGGCTCCATTCCCTTCATGGATCCACCAGTCATCTCTTTTAGTTCTTTACGAAACTTATTAATAATTTCAGCTTGAGAAAGTTTTCGCGCGTTGCGATCAACTAATGTGACAAAGGCTTGCCCCTGATTGACGGCGTCACCGCCAAAGCCTCCGACAGCGCTAAATATCCCACTTACCTCAGGCTGCTTCATGAGATAGTCTTCAATCTCCAAAATCTTGGCATTCGTCACCGGAAGCGAAGTGCCTACCGGAAGCTTAAACCTCATGACAAACATGGATTGATCTTGCGCGGGCATCATTTCTGATGGAATCCACTTCGAAGCAAACAAGCTCAAAACAAAAACGATCATCGTGAGGCCCACTGTCAGCCATCGATGATTTAAAAGAAAGACTAAAAGACCGCGATATTTCATCGCAAGTTTTGCAAAAAAGCGATCAACGACTCCTGCAAGTCCTGTTGGATGCAAACTCACTTCAAGATATCGAGAACATCGCATTGGAGTTAAAGTCAGCGCCTCAAGGAGAGACAGAAGGACGGCTGCCGTCACGGTAATACCATACTGGAGAAAGTATTTTCCGATTACTCCTTGCATGAAGACAACAGGCAAAAAGATCGCGACAACTGCTAAGGTCGCAGCGAGGGCCGCAAAAGTGATCTCTTTCGAGCCGATAAGGGCGGCATTTCTCTTCGACTCTCCGAGCTCTCGATGTCTCACTATATTTTCGAGCATCATAATCGCATCGTCGACCACAATACCAATGGCCAAACTTAAGCCCAAGAGAGTAAACGTGTTGAGCGTAAAATGAAAAAAGTAAAATACTGTAAAAGCTCCGACAATTGAAGTTGGGATAGCCATTAAGACGTTGATCGTAGAAGTCCAAGAGCCCAAAAATAAATAACAAACAAGTGAAGTTAAAATTGCCGACAAGATAAGTGTAAACACAAGTTCGTCAACCGACTGCTTAATGAAACGAGTATTATCGGAACGCGTATCGACACGATATTTTTTCGGAATGATCGGCAAAAGAACTTTTAATTTCTCGCGAACGAGTTGAGCAACTTCAACAGCATTGGAACCATGCTGTTTGAGAATACCAAGTCCGACCGCTCGACTCTTATTAAATCGCGAGATCCTTCGAATAGGGCTGGTTCCCTCTTCAATTTTAGAAACTTCTTTAAGCGTTGTTCTGCGGTAATTTGGTCCCAAATTATTTCGTGCGCCAATAATGATATTGCCGAACTCTTCAGGACTGGTCGCCTCACCCATCACGCGAACATTATATTCCTTTTTATCATTCTCGACTCGTCCGGCAGGCAATTCATTGTGACCTTGTGTGATTGAAGTGAGTAGCTCGTCGGAGGTAAGCTCAAGTTTATCCAGCTTATTCATATCGACCCAAACATTGAGCGCAGGATCAACATAGCCGCCCATAACGACGTTTCCCACTCCAGGAATAACCGCAAATTGATCGAGCAAAAAGTTTCTTGCGTAGATCATCATGTCGATGGGTTTGTCATTTGGGTCTTCTGACGTCAGAGCTAACCAGAGAATCGGCTGATCTTCAGGATTACTTTTTCTTAAGGTCGGCGGATAGAGATTGATCGGTAAAACGTTTTTGACCTGATTGATTTTGTTCTGAATCTCTTGCATTGATTCATCAATGTCGCGACTCAATTCAAATTCAACTGCGATACTGCCAGAGCTTTGCTGTGCACTTGAAGTGACACTCCGAATTCCGTCAATTTCCATAATGGCATCTTCGAGTGGATCGAGCACTTGGCTTTCGACAACAGCAGGCGCTGCACCAGGAAGACTCAGCGAAACACTGACGACCGGAAAGTCCACATCAGGCAATTGACTAATCCCGAGTCGATGAAATGAAATCAATCCAAAGAGAATAATTGCCACCATCAGCATCCAGGCGAAAACGGGTCTTCGAATCGAAATCTCCGGAAGACTACTCATGAGCAAGCTCTTTCACGTCTATTATTTCGGGTCTCTCGAGGCTTGAGAATAAACTGTAAACACAAGGCACGACATAAAGAGTGAGGAAGGTCGATAAAGTCACCCC